>NZ_CAWNZT010000215.1:0-5797 GCF_963878965.1 Aeromonas sp. HMWF015
GGCGAGTATGACGATCTGCCCGAGCAGGCGTTCTACATGGTTGGCGGTATCGACGAAGTCGTCGAGAAATCCAAGAAACTGTAAGCCTCGACAGGAGGGCCCATGGCAGAGATGATCTCCTTTCACCTGGATGTGGTGAGCGCCGAAGGAAAACTGTTTTCCGGTCGCGTGCAAACTGCTCAGGTATCAGGCTCCGAAGGTGAGTTGGGTCTCCGCCACGGTCATGCTCCGTTGCTGACTGCCATCAAGCCGGGCCTGGTCCGCTTGGTGAAGCAGAACGGAACTGAAGAGGTGCTGTACATCTCCGGCGGTATGCTGGAAGTACAACCTGAATCCGTGACCGTGCTGGCGGACACCGCGATTCGTGCTGACGACTTGGATGAGGCGAAAGCCCAGGAAGCCAAGCGCGCAGCCGAAGAGCGGATCCACAGCTCCCATGGTGATATCGACTACGCCCAGGCCGCCACCGAGCTGGCCAAGGCGATGGCTCAACTGCGAGTCATCGATATCGTCAAAAAGAATTACCGCTAATAACGGTGATGTAAAAAGCGACCTTCGGGTCGCTTTTTTTTTACCCGTTGGATAGACTCCGCCGAGTATTTCCTCATGTTCCAAAGGTCAATTTATGTCCCTCAACGTCGTGATCCTGGCTGCGGGTAAAGGTACCCGCATGCGCTCTTCCCTGCCCAAGGTACTCCACCCGGTAGCCAACAAACCCATGGTTTCCCATGTGATCGATACCGCTCGTCAGGTCGGTGCCGAGCAACTGCATCTGGTCTATGGCCACGGTGCCGAGCTGCTGAAAGAGCGGATCGTGGCGGCCGATGTCAACTGGGTGCTGCAGGCGCAACAGCTGGGGACCGGTCATGCCGTCGCCCAGGCCATCCCGTTCTGGAAGGATGAAGACGATGTGCTGGTGCTGTACGGCGATACCCCGCTGATCCAGCCCGAGACCCTGCAGCGACTGCTGGCTGCCAAGGCTGAAAACGGTATGGCATTGCTGACTGTGGTACTGGACAACCCCACCGGTTATGGCCGTATCGTCCGTGAAAACGGTCAGGTGGTCGGTATCGTCGAGCAGAAGGATGCTAATGCCGAACAGCTGGCTATTCGTGAGGTGAACACCGGCGTGCTGGTGGCCAACGGGGGCCAGTTGCGTCAATGGCTGTCTCGTCTCGACAACAAAAACGCCCAGGGCGAGTTCTATCTGACCGATGTGATCGCCATGGCTCACGGCGATAATTGCCCGATTGCCGCCGTTCATCCGGAGCGCGCCGCTGAAGTGGAAGGGGCCAACAATCGGGTTCAATTGGCCCAACTTGAGCGCAGCTATCAGCAGATGCAGGCCGAGAAGCTGATGATCGCCGGAGTCACCCTGATTGACCCGGCCCGCTTCGATCTGCGCGGAACCCTCGAGATCGGTGAAGAGGTGGTGATCGATGCCAACGTCATCATTGAGGGCAAGGTGACTCTCGGCAATCACGTTCGTATCGGAGCCGGTTGCGTACTGAAAGATTGTGTCATTGGCGATCACACTGAGGTGAAACCCTACTCGGTTATCGAGGGTGCAAAGGTGGCAGATCAGTGCTCAGTGGGCCCGTTTGCCCGCTTGCGTCCGGGGGCGGTTCTGGAGCAGGATGCGCACGTTGGCAACTTCGTCGAGATGAAGAAGGCCCGTCTTGGGGTTGGTTCCAAGTGCGGTCATCTGACCTATCTGGGTGATGCCGAGATCGGAGCCGGGGTGAATATCGGTGCCGGTACCATCACCTGCAACTACGACGGGGTCAACAAATTCCAGACCATCATCGAGGATGATGTGTTTGTCGGTTCCGATACCCAACTGGTAGCGCCTGTTCGCATCGGCAAGGGGGCGACTCTGGGGGCGGGTTCTACCATCACCAAGGATGTGGCCGAGAACGAGTTGGTGATCACCCGGGTGCCCCAGCGTCACATCAAAAACTGGGCTCGTCCGGTCAAGAAGAAGTGATGCCCGATCAATAAAATAGAACCGGCGCCTGATGGCGCCGGTTTTTTTTGGCTTATGACTGATGGTTGGTGTCACTGGTCGATGACTGGGGGGCCGCCCATGTGGTCGCGGGTGCGCTGTAGTCCATCACCTGATACCAGTCGAGCTTGCGGGTCAGCAGCATGATCAGCGCCAGGGTGGCGAACAGCAGCAGGGCGCCGAGCAGCAGAGCTATCTCTTCGGCCTGCAGCAGGCTGTAGAGGATGGCATAGACCAGCCCGAGCAGCGCCGCGAAGCCGATCCCCTGCTTCGGACCACCCAGCACATGACTGAGGTAGAAGCCGTTGAGCAGCACGCTGGCCAGCGCGGCTACCAGATAGGCCCAGCCAAAGCCGAGGTGCTCGGTCAGGGCCAGCAGCACCAGATAGAAGATAGCCAGCCCCATGCCCACCAGCGCGTACTGGATCGGGTGAACCCGCAGCCCCTTGAGCAGCTCGAACATAAAGAAGCTGATAAAGGTGAGGCCGATGAAGAGCAGGGCATATTTGGCCGCCCGTTCGTTGAGCTGATAGTGATCCACCGGCTGCACCAGACTGACGCTGAAGGTGGAGAGATTGCTATCGTCCCCGTTCATCATCCGGTTGAAGCGGGTCTCCATGTCGCTGGCGAACCAGCTGGTTTGCCAGTTGGCCTCAAACCCTTGTTGACTCAGGGTGCGACTGCTCGGCAGAAAGTCGCCGATAAAGTTGGGATGGGGCCAGTTGCCCGCCAGCAGCAAGGTGCTCTCCTTGCCCAGCGGTACTATGTCGAGGGCGTTCATCCCCTGCAGATTCAGATCCAGATGAAAGGTGCCATCCTGTTGCGGCAGGCTGTCGAGCGGGGCATGGATACCTGCCAGCGCATCACCGAGGCGGGCGCCGGGGGCAAACGGGATCCGCTGTGTGCCGAGTTGCAGTTCGGGCACGCTGTTGATACCGCGAGCATCGGAGAGCACCAGGCTCAGGTAGGGTTTGCCCGCCACCAGCTCGGCCGCTTCATCAAGCGGTGGGTTCGCGTCATTCAGCAGACTCTGCCGGGTTGGCAGGCGGCCCGAGAGGGTGAGCCGGGTCTGATAGACCTGCGCCTGATAGATGCCGAGCTTGCGCGGGGTGACCTCCATGTTGGCCTTGATATCCAACTGCTCCGGCAGCAGGTAGCGGTAGATCTGCTCCTGACGGACGAAGCGCTTGCCCTCCTGCTCGACCGTCACCGAACGGGTATAGGGCTGCACGATAATGGGCCCCATCAGTCGCTGCGGGCCGCTGCTGCTGGCCATGATGCTGTGAATGGCCTGACTGCGGTAAGCCTGACGCTCCCGGTTCAGCTCCATGATGGATTGCACCGGCACCATCAACAACAGGCTGAGCAACAGCAGCAGAAAGATCTTGTGGGTAAATATCTGTTTGACCATGACACGTCTCCTTGTTGTATGGAGCGAGTCTGCCGGCCGGACGTGAAGAGGGGATGGGCTTGTGTGAAGTGATGGTGAAGGGGGATAAAAAACCGGCCTTGCGCCGGTTTCTGGAGGAATTACAGGGTCTTCAGCTTCCCGGGCAATGCGGCCAGCACCTCTTCTTTCGCTTTGAGGGAGGCGAACTGCTTGCCGGGCTTTTGCACCACGGTATGGACGAAGATCAGCTGCTTGCCCGGTTTGCTGGCCCAGCCGACGAACCAGCCGATCTGCTGATCGCGGTTGAGGCTGCCATCCAGCTTCTTCGGGTAGCCCATGCCGGTTTTGCCGTGGATCTGCCAGCCGTCGATCTCGCTCACCTTGAGGATATTGGCGGTGTACTGCAGGGTCTGCGCCGAGACCGGAAGCTTGCCGCTCACCATCTTGCCGAGGAAGCGGGCCTGCTCCTCCGGACTGATGGCGAGGCTGGAGCTGAGCCAGGCCTGGGTCAGGCCGTCATGCTTGCCCGGATTGCCGGAGAGATCCCGGTTGCCGTAGTCGAAGCGGTCGACATATTGCTGGAAGCGCTCCATCCCCAGCCATTCGGTGATCTGCTGGGAGAACCAGACCACCGAGTAGGTTTCCCAGCGGCGCGGGGTGGTGGTTTCACGCCAGGCGGGCAGCCAGCCGTCATAGCTCGGTTTGTAAGGCAGCGCCGGATGCTCTTCATCCACCAGATAGCCGCTGTCGTAACCCATCAGCGCCAGCGGGATCTTGAAGGTGGACGCGGGCGGCAGCTGGCTGGAGCAGTCCCCTTCGCTGGAGAGGGTCTGGCCGTTGCCATCGGCATAGAGAAAGCAGCCGCTGGCGGCGGAGGCAGGCAGGGCTGCGAGCAGACCGGCAGCCAGCAGGCTGGAGAGAAGCAGGCGGGACATAGCATTTCCTTGAGCAAATGGATGAGAGAAAGCGGCAGTCTAATGCCGCTTTGTGTGGGGAATGTGAAGTTGCGGGGGGACTAGGCGAACGGCAGCCAGAGTTCCGCCAGCGCGCCCCCTTCCGGCCGGTTGCTCAGGGTCAGACGGCCGCCATGCTGGTGGGCCACCTCATGGGCGAAGCTGAGCCCGAGACCACTGCTCTTGCCCTTGTCCGGGCGCGGCAAGGAGTAGAAGCGCTCGAAGATGCGCGGCAATGCGTAGTCGGGAATGCCGGGGCCGCTGTCGGTGACCCGAAAACAGTAGCCCTCCTCCTGCTGGCTGCCGCTCAGGGTGACCTGCCCGTTGGCGGGAGAGAAGTCGATGGCGTTATCCAGCAGGTTGCCGATGGCCTGCTCCACCAGCAGCGGATCCCACTTCTGTTTCGGCGCGCTGGCCAGCTCGGCCACCAACTCGACCTGACGGCGCTGGGCGATGATCTGGCGGGCATCGAGCGCCCGCTTGCCGAGCCCGGCCGGCTCTACCGCTTGCCGATCCAGCCCCTGCCCCGACTCAAGCCGTGCCAGTTGCAGCATTCGCTCGATCAGCTGCTGCATGCGGGCGGTTTCCAGATTGATGTTGCCGATAAAGCGCCTGGCCACCTCGGGGGGCGGTGTTTCGGCCAGGATCTCCCCTGCCCCGCGAATGGCGGCCAGCGGGCTTTTCAGCTCGTGGGTCAGGCTGTGCACATAGGCTTCGATGTAGCTTTTGCCATCGAGCTGGTGGCGCATGGTCTCCAGTGAGCGGCCGAGCCGATCCAGCTCGACGGTGTGCAGCCGTGGCAGCGGTGCCGCCTCCCCCTTGCTGACCGAGTCGGCGTAGTGCACCAGCTTGCCGATGGCGCGGTTTAGCCACCACACCAGCAGGCTGCCGATCAGCAGCGAGATGAGCAGCATCTGGCCGCCAGCCCGCAGCAGCTCCTGTTCCCCGCGCTCGATGGCTGGCATCAGGGTGCGATTGGGTTTGGCGACGGTGAGGGAGCCGATGATCTCGGCCCCTTCCCGCAGCGGCGCCGCCACATACATGGTCGAACTGGCGGCATCGTCGGGATCGGTGCGGGTGCTGCGGGCGCCATACTGGCCGCGCAGGGTGCGGTAGACATCGTTCCAGCGGGAATAATCCTTGCCCAGATCCGTGCCGTCGGAGTCGTAAATCACCATACCCTTCTGGTCAGTGACATAGATGCGGTACTCCGCTTGTTGCTTGAGATGGCCATCGATCATCGCATTGATGGGATTCTGGTTGAGGCGGGCGAAGGCGCTGGCCAACCGCCCGTTCATCATATTGCCCTCTTTCAGATCATCGAGTGCGAGCGGTGCCAGCAGCTGGGTCATGTCTACCAGAGTATCCTCGGTGGCGCTGCGCACCCCGGGTTTGATCTCCTCGACGAAGATCTCCAGCACGAACCAGGCGGCCAGCGCGAAGATCAGC
>NZ_CAWNZT010000216.1:0-3584 GCF_963878965.1 Aeromonas sp. HMWF015
AAGAACTGGTAACTGCCGTTATCAAGATCGACAATCAGCGAATGCTTGTTATCGATGTAGATAGTCAGCGTTTTGGTTGCAGCATCAAAGCTATGGCTGAGCGCACTCGAATTGCCTGCAGTAGTAACGGTGTTGCCGTCAAAGTTATACGTCACGCCGCGGATTGTAAGTTGGCCAACAAAACCACCATCAGCACCAACACCATATCCCTCAACACCGCTCAACAAATTACCGCCTATCGGCTGCACCACAGATTGCAACAGAATGGGTGGCAACTTGGTCACGTCCGGGACAATTACCGCATTGCCATCCACATTCAAGTAACCATCGAATGCAACTTTGTCCAGCTCGCCAGCTGGCACACTATTCCCCATGCCGTATGCAAGCGCTGTCACCTTATTGTTCTGCAGATGCTTCGTCCACGCTGCAAGTTCACTCGCCTCAATGGTGTTGGGATTGCTGCCATCGCTACCTTCCGGTACACCATCAGAGAGGAAATAGCTTACGTTGGAAGCTCCGGTTAACGGTCTTGCATTACTATTGCCACTCCAAAAACTCTCAGCCCATTTAATGGCGTCGTCGTAATCCGTTCCACCATTTGCAGTCAAGCCATTAATCCATGCTTTGGCCTGCTCAACAGTCATCCAGTAGATGGGGCTACCACTTGTTCCCTGATTCACAATACGTGCTTCAGAGCTGAACAACACCAACTGCACCCGGGTTTGCCCTTGCGCCAGATATTGATCCAGCAACTGGTTGGCAGACTCTTTCATAACTTCCAAGCGAGTCTTTCCATTACCGGCCGCATAGCCCATCGAGCCCGAAACATCGAGTATGAGCTGTACGTTGGCACCGACTTTGGTTTCTGACTCCACGGCGTGGAAGATCGGGCCGGCAACCGGCACATCGTCACGCACAGCCAAGTCAAACGAACCAGTGGCAGTCTCAGATCCAGATTTGCTTACCTCATAGTTGACGGTAAAGCGCAGTTCGTCCTGGCTGGTCAACACTGTGCTCTGGCCATCTACTGTGTGGCTAAGCGGCTTGAGCAGAGTAAAGGTGTAGCTCGGTGGATTGGCACTGTTATCCACCGTCACGGTAAAGGCTACATTGGCGGGGTTGTTACCAAAGTACCCTTTGAGCCCGGCGCCATCCTGAACAACATTGACCGGCTGACCATCAATACCCGTCACCCCGCTCAGACCCGTGATGCCAACCAGCTTGAGTTGTACGCCAGAGACATTGCCACCACTGCCATCCGTCACCTGCAGCGACTGAGTCACAGAAAGCGGACCGCTAGCAGGCATACCCACTGGCTCAGGCAAGTGTGCATTTCCGCCAGACAAACCGTCTTCATCCACCAAACCACCGCTCAGACGTACAGATAGGTCATTGTCAGTAATGGTTCCGGTTCCGGCCGCACCACCTACTGTCAAAGTCAAGGTTTCAGTCTGTTCTACCAGCTTGTCATTCACTGTCGGTACTGACACGGTAAAGCTCGTCACACCGGCTGGTACTGAGATTTTGCCTGTGCTGCTGTTATAGGTAACACCGTGACTGAACTGCAGAGTTCCCCAGTCAGAGTTAGAGGCAGCATGAGTACCACTGCCCGCGATTGAGAGGCTGTACTCAGTCGCTACATTAGTCGCACCACTCAAGGTCACAACATGCTGCAAGGTAGCCCCTTCAACCACAGTGGCACTCGATACGCCGGTTACATCAGGGCGTGCCAGCGGGTTGACAGCAAAGCTGCCTTGCGAGCCGTCACCGTCCCGATCATAGGCGTTGAAGGTGAAGTCGATGTCGCCATCACCAACCGGGCGCTGCATCTCTGCATACTGGAAGAATTCCCACTTGCCCGTTGCAGGCGTGAATTGCATCTTGAAAATCAAGCTGCCATCACTGGCCTTGCCAACCATGCTGTTGGCACCTTCTGTTGTAATGGTAATTGCCAGACCAGCTGCAGTTTTCAGACCCGTTTCAACAGTGCCGGTAACCAGCTCCAGACGCCCTTTACCATCAGCTCCCCATTGCGGTGCCACTGTCCCCGAGCCATAGGCAATTGCCTGCGGAGTAGAGGAGCCAAGGAACTCGATAGACTTGACGGTAAAGTCGCTGTTGTCACCCCAACTGGCCGATTTACCGTTATCGGTTGCCTTGATCACCATGGTGTCAAAACCACCCTGCTGAACCTGGAAATTGGCAGCATAATCGCCATTGGCCGCGTTAGAGCTGAAGCTCTGGGTTGCAATCAACTGGCCATCCCGCCAGAACTCAACAACCCCACTCTCCAGCTCACCACCGAACATCTTGCTGAACTCGATCTTGGCACCGTATGCCACTGTGCCAGCATCCAGCTTGATCACCAGCTCTTCAGATACCCCTGAGCCATCGGCCAGTTTGCGGAAATCGACCTCGTTCTCAATGTTGTGGTAAGGGGCCGTCGAGCTCTTGACACCAATGCCTTCGCCCGAGCCATTAACCAGCGCATCCGTCAGAGCCGTAGATGTTGAAGAGAGGAAACCTTTAGCTGTGATGGTGAACTTGCCACCATCAATGCTGGAGCGATCTCCGTTGTAGCCGGTCATGCTGAACTTGCCGGTCAATACATCAGGAATACTGGTTTTCACCAGCGAAACCGCGGCAGCATCGCCAGCAACGGGGGCATCATCCTCCACAGTGATGGACAGCGAACCGACCGTAGTACTCTGACCATCAGAAACAGAAACTCCGACGTTAAAACTCAGCGCGTCCTCGGCACCAGTCACCGGATGATCTAGGGCGCCTTTCAGAGTAACGTCATAACCCCAATCTCCTTTGGTACTACCTGCTGGTGCAGTCAGCTTGACATCAAGCACAGCCTTGTAGTCCGCACCACCCAAGGTACCGGTATATCCGGTCAACACCTTGCCTGATGCATCCCAGTTCCACTTCACATCCAGCCCGCCAGACTTGAGCCCGGACGGGCCAGAGAGGCTGACCGTCACGCTACTGCTATCGATATCCGCCACTGTAATAGTGCCGCTAGCGATGGTCGCATTGGTGGTATCAGTATTACCTGTGGTATCAGGCAACCCGTTGGCCAGCCCCTCTTCGGACACCACCGCAGGTTTATTGATCACCACAGAAGGAGGGGCATCATTGTCCACAATGATGGTCTCAGCACTACCTTTTCCATTTACTATCGAGATAGCTTCAAATGCCGAATTGGTCTTCACACCGCTGATAGTTACAACAAGCTTTTCCTCCATCTCATAAATGGTGTCGTTTACTGTAGCAACAGTAAATTCGGCTTTGCCGTTCGCACCGATGGTCACGCTGGCCGGACGGCCGCTGGTGTCGCCATCATTGGCCGCAGCACCGCTCCATACTAGGTTCAGGGTCACCACTTTGCCTGTCGGCAGGGTTATGGCATTACCGTCCTTATCGACCAAGCTCACGGTGTATTTGAGCGTGCCACCTTCAGCCACGCTGGCCTTATCCACCGCGATCTGGGCAAACACGGTGTCTTCCACGCTCGGTACCATTTCGTCGGTGATGGTGGTGGTCACCGCACCCGGCAGTGCCGGCGCCTTCTCGTAACC
>NZ_CAWNZT010000217.1:0-18236 GCF_963878965.1 Aeromonas sp. HMWF015
AGAGCCTGGTCGATACGCATAAAAAATCCGAGACCAATCAACAGGTTTCGGATTTTCACACATCAGGAGGATCGGTCAATGGATCCTTAACTGATCGGCATTAGCCCGCAGGCCCTTAGAAAAATAGCGATATTATCCACCAAACAGATGGTGGCTGACGATGAACAGGCCGCCGGAGAGCAACATGGTCAGCGGCAGGGTCAGCACCCAGGCCATGAGGATGGTCTTGATAGTCTGGCTCTGCAGGCCGGATTTGTTGGCTACCATGGTCCCCGCCACCGCAGAAGAGAGGATGTGGGTGGTGGACACCGGCATACCGGTCAGACTGGCAACCCCGATGGAAGTCGCTGCCGTGATCTGGGCCGCGATGCCCTGGCTATAGGTCATACCGGTGGAACCGATTTTTTCGCCCACGGTATGAACGATACGACGCCAGCCCACCATGGTGCCGCAACCGAGCGCCAGCGCGATGGAGACGATCACCCAGGTCGGTGCGTATTCAGCAGTCGCGGTCAGATCCTTGCGCCATTTGGCCAGATCAGTCAGCTCCTTGGCTGGCAGCGGCAGCTTGGCAGCCTTGCGGGCGGTGTCATCGATACAGAGCAGTAGACGACGCACTTCGCGGCGGTCGGTCAGGCTCATCTCGTCATAAGTACGCACGGCACCCAGACGGGCATCCAGAGTAGCCATCGCCTGCAGCACGCCATCGGCGGAGCAGTGAGTCATCAGCTCTTCCTGAGCCGTTGCAGGTGCAGAGAAGTTGATGACGCCAGAGAGGGCGGACTGGTTGCGCTGGTAGATCTCCATGATGCGCTGGTTGGCATCCTGGGTCCGATCCAGGTCATAAGAGCGGCTGTTCATGTCCAGCGCGAAATAGGCGGGTGCCATGCAGATCAGCACCAGCATCACCAGACCGATCCCCTTCTGACCATCGTTGGAGCCGTGCACGAAGCTGACGCCCATGGCCGAGGCCACCAGGGTAAGACGCGCCCAAAACGGCGGGTGCTTCTTGCCATCCACCAGCTGACGCTCTTCCGGCGTTTTGTGGATCTTGTTGCTGGTCCAGATGCGTTTCATTGCCAACAGCAGCAGTGCCGCGATGATGAAACCTATGGTGGGAGAGATGATGAGGGAAAGCATGATGTCGATCGCTTTGCCCACGTTGATCCCTTCTGTCACCGGTTTATGGGTGATCCAGGCATAGGCGCCGCCTACCCCCAGAATGGAACCGATCAAGGTATGTGAACTGGAGGCCGGGATCCCGAAGAACCAGGTGCCCAGGTTCCACACGATGGCGGAAAACAGCAAGGAGAAGACCATGATCAACCCTTGGGTGGAGTCCATCCCAAGCAGCAGGTCGATAGGCAGCAGATGGACAATGGCATAGGCCACCCCCAGACCGCCGAACATGACGCCAAAAAAGTTGAAGATCCCCGATGCGACGACCGCCAGGTGAGCTGGCATCGCCTTGGTATAGATAACCGTTGCTACCGCGTTGGCGGTATCGTGAAAGCCGTTGATAAATTCATAGGCAAGCACAAAAAAAACGGCCAATACCAAACCGATTGACCACCACAAACCCAAACCACTAAACATTTCAAACATAAAAAAAAGCCTGTTTATGAGTTGCGGCGGATTATGCCAGATGGCGGCCAACACCATAGCCACCATTGAAATATTTCAGCCATAAAAAAAAAGAGCTTTTTGGAAAAAAATATCCTAGAGCCAGTCCTCATGCGGCTTGCCATCGATTAATTAAAGCCATCAATGATTGCGGGAAAGGGCAAAAATAGCTGACAATTAAGCCAATAATTTCATTTTTATGACGTTTTTATGACAGAAAAACGGGCGAAAGTGGTGATAAAACGTCCCTGCCCCGCCAATCTCATCCGACCAGCACCATCAATCCAATATCCGTTTGATTCCAGATGCAAAAAGGGAGCACCTTGTGCTCCCTTGAATCGTTGCCGTGTTGCCAGTTATCAATCCTGATTGATACGACTGGCAACGGCGCCCTGCTGGCTCTTGTACTTGGCATTTTCCCGCTTGTTGTAGGGGCGGGCCGCGACGCCGGAGAGCATCTCGAAGTTCAAGGCGCCGATCTTCATCTTCGGACGCAGCGCCAGCGGCAGTTTACCGCCGTTGTAGAACTCCAGCACGATGCGACCGGACCAACCCGGATCGATCCGGTGCGCCGTCACGTGCACCATCAAACCCAGGCGCGCCAATGAAGAACGGCCATCCAGCCAGCCGACGATATCGGCAGGCAAGGTGACGGACTCGTAGGTCACCGCCAGCGCTAGCTGACCCGGGTGAAGATAGAAGGCTTCGCCATCGGGGATGTGGATCTCGTCACTCATCACCCGATCGATGGCATCGGCCATCTCGCTGCTCGGGCCGCTCAGGTCGATATAGGGCGCGGTATGATCGCGAAACACCCGAAACTCGTTACCCAGCAGCACATCGACACTGACACCACTGATCCGCTCTACCCCGGGCCGTGGCTCAATGACGATCTTGCCTTCATCCAGATGGCGTTCAATATCGGTATCACACAGACGCATTGGGCGACTCTCCTGACAAATTGTGCTTTTAAAAAAGCCGGGCATCACCCGGCTTGTTTCATCTTAACCAATCAACATGTGGCGGATACGCGCCTTGAGCATGTCGATGGCGATGCGGTTCTTGCCACCACGAGGCACGATCACATCGGCATACTGTTTGGACGGCTCGATAAACTGCAGGAACATCGGACGCACCGTCTTCTGATACTGCTTGAGCACGGAGTCCATGGTACGGCCCCGCTCCTGCACATCACGCACCAGACGGCGCAGCAGGCAGATGTCGAGCGGGGTATCCATAAAGATGGAAGCATCCATCAGATCCCGCAGACGGCTGTCGGTCAGCAGCAGGATCCCTTCCAGAATGATCACCCGGCGCGGGGCAAACGGAGTCACTTCACTCATACGGGTGTGTTCGGTGTAGGAGTATTGGGGAATGGCAACCGCGTCACCTTTGACCAGCTGGCTCAGGTGCTGTACCAGCAGGTCGTGATCCAGCGCGTTGGGGTGGTCATAGTTGGTCTTGACCCGCTCTTCCATGGTCAGGTGGGTCTGATCACGGTAGTAGCAATCTTCGGTGATCACACCAATCTGACCTGCGCCCAGTTCGGCCACCAGCTCTTCATAAATGGTCTGGGCTATAAGACTTTTGCCAGACGCAGATGCGCCCGCAATACCGATGATCACACACGAATGTTGAGTATCAGACATGACAAATACCTAAAAGAGAAGAGCAGTGGGGATGGTTTAAACCGATCCATTATATAAAAAAGGGTGGGTCATGCCCACCCTCAATTCCCTTTCAAGTGACCGACCGCCGATTATTCATCCAGCGCCATGGCATAGAGGGGGGTCGCAATCGGTTTTGCGCTGAAAAAGAGTTCAGCCCCTACCCTACGCGCCAGCTTCAAATAGGCCTGAGCCAGGCTCCCTTCCGGTGCGCCGAACACAGTCGGGCAGCCATCATCCATGTGTTGGCGGATGTCGATGTGCAGCGGCAACTGGCCAAGCAGCGCCACTTGATACTGCTCTGCCATCTTCTGACCTCCACCGGTACCAAACAGCGGCTCATGGTGACCACAGGCGCTGCAGACGTGGTAGCTCATGTTCTCGATAATACCGAGCACCGGCACATTGACCTTGTTGAACATGGCGATCCCCTTGCGGGCATCGGCCAGTGCCACATCTTGCGGGGTGGTAACGATCACTGCCGCTGAGGTGGGCACCTGCTGGGCCATGGTGAGCTGGATATCGCCAGTGCCCGGCGGCATGTCTACCACCAGATAATCCACCTCGCCCCAGCGGGTCTCATGGAGGATCTGCGCCAGCGCCTTGCTCGCCATCGGGCCACGCCAGATGGTGGCATCCTGCTCGGAGACCAGATAGCCGATGCTGTTGCTCTTGAGGCCGCAGGCCATCACCGGCTCCATCAGCTTGCCGTCATGGCTGACCGGGCGCTCCTTGAGGGTACCCATCATGGTGGGAATGGAAGGGCCATAGATATCGGCATCGAGGATGGCGACCCGCGCCCCCTCTTTTTGCAGCGCCAGCGCCAGATTGACCGCGGTGGTGGATTTGCCCACCCCCCCCTTGCCAGAGGCAACCACGATGATGTTGCGAATGCCCTGCACGGCATTGAGCCCTTGCGCCCGCGGCATGCTGGCGACGTCAATCTCCAGTGCCCAGTCGATACGGGCGGCGCCGGTGGCACTGCGCAGCCTGGCATCGTAGTTCTCTTTGAGCTGATCGAGCAGCGAGAGACCGGCAAACGGCAATACCAGCCGGATAGTAAGCCCCTGACCCTGATTGATGATCTCGCGAACGAATCCGGCATCCACCAGATCCTTGTGCCAGCCTGCTGGCTTAAATTCGGCGAGGATCTGTTTTACTGAATCAATCACCATTAACTCCTCATTATCTTGTCTTTATCTTGAGGTGAACGGTTACCGCACACAAATCAGTGGCTTGCCTGCCATCGTAACGGCAGGCTCTGCCAAGGTTGGCACAGCCACAACCCTAGGCAGGCTACCCCCAATTCGGGTAACATGCACGGCACTCTATCATCCCAACAAGCACATCAAGAACGTAATATGGCAACTGATCCTCGTAAAATGCTGGTAACCTGCGCCCTCCCCTATGCCAATGGCTCCATCCATCTTGGCCACATGCTGGAACACATCCAGGCCGATATCTGGGTTCGTTATCAGCGAATGCGCGGTCATCAGGTGCACTTCATCTGTGCCGATGATGCCCACGGCACCCCGATCATGCTCAAAGCGCAACAGATGGGGATCACCCCGGAAGAGATGATTGCGGCCGTCTCCAAAGAGCACCAGACCGATTTCGCCGGTTTCAACATCAGCTTTGACAACTATCACTCCACCCACAGCGATGAAAACCGCGAGCTGGCAACGCTTATCTACGGTCGTCTGAAAGACGGTGGCTTTATCAAGGGCCGCACCATCACCCAGCTGTTCGATCCGGAAAAATCCATGTTCCTGCCGGACCGTTTCGTCAAGGGCACCTGCCCCAAGTGCAAATCCCCGGAGCAGTATGGCGACAACTGCGACAGCTGCGGCGCCACCTACAGCCCGACTGAGCTGATTGATCCGAAATCCGCCGTCTCCGGCGCGACTCCGGTAATGAAGGACTCCGAGCACTTCTTCTTCGACCTGCCGCAATTTGAAAAATGGCTCTCTGAGTGGGTGCGCGGCTCCGGCGCCATTCAGGAAGAGATGGCCAACAAGATGCAGGAGTGGTTCGAGAGCGGCCTGCAGCAGTGGGACATCACCCGTGACGCCCCCTACTTCGGTTTCGAAATCCCCGGCGCGCCGGGCAAGTTCTTCTACGTCTGGCTCGATGCCCCCATCGGCTACATGGCTTCTTTCAAGAACCTGTGCAACAAGCGCGGCGACATCGACTTTGACAGCTACTGGAACAAAGACTCCAGCGCCGAGCTGTACCACTTCATCGGTAAAGATATTGCCTACTTCCACTGCCTGTTCTGGCCATCCATGCTGGAAGGGGCCAACTTCCGCAAGCCGACCAAGGTCAACGTGCACGGCTATGTGACCGTCAACGGCGCCAAGATGTCCAAATCCAAGGGCACCTTCATCAAGGCATCTACCTACCTGAACCACCTGGATCCGGAGTGCCTGCGTTACTACTACGCCGCCAAGCTCAACAGTCGCATCGACGATCTGGACCTGAACCTCGATGACTTCGTCGCTCGCGTCAACGCCGACGTGGTCAACAAGCTGGTCAACCTGGCGTCGCGCAACGCCGGTTTCATCGCCAAGCGTTTCGACGGCAAGCTGGCGGCCACCTGCGCCGAGCCAGAGCTCTACGCCGAATTCGCCAACGCCCGCGCCACCATCGCCGAGGCCTATGAGGCACGCGAATTCAGCCGCGCCATCCGCGAAATCATGGCGCTGGCCGACAAAGCCAACCGCTACGTGGATGACAAGGCCCCCTGGGTCATCGCCAAACAGGAAGGGGCTGACACCCAGTTGCAGGAAGTCTGCTCCGTCGGTATCAACCTGTTCCGCGTGCTGATGGCTTACCTCAAGCCGGTCATGCCGCTGCTCGCCGAGCGCGCCGAAGCCTTCCTGGGTGAAACCCTCTCCTGGGATGGCGTGGCCCAGCCATTGACCAACCATCAGCTGACCCCGTTCAAGGCGCTCTTCTCCCGCATCGAGCCAGCCAAGGTAGAAGCCATGGTAGAAGCCTCCAAGGAAGATCTGGCCAAAGAGCAGGCACCGAAAGTGAGCGGCCCGCTGGCAGACGACCCCATCAGCGAAACCATCAGCTATGACGACTTTGCCAAGATTGACCTGCGCGTCGCACTGATCAAGAAGGCTGAAGCGGTACCGGAAGCCGAGAAACTGCTCAAGCTGCAACTGGATATCGGTGGTGAGACCCGTCAGGTGTTTGCCGGGATCAAATCCGCTTACAACCCGGAAGATCTGGAAGGCAAGCTGACCGTGATGGTGGCCAACCTGGCGCCGCGCAAGATGCGCTTTGGCATGTCCGAAGGCATGGTGCTGGCCGCAGGCCCGGGCGGCAAGGATCTCTGGATCCTGGAGCCGCAGGAAGGCGCCCAGCCGGGGATGCGCGTCAAGTAAGCGTGTCGCTGACTGCGACCACTACGAGATAGAGAAGAGAGGCCAAACGGCCTCTCTTTTTTTGTCTCGCATGTTTGTCCTAGATAGTTTTTGTGGATGCAGGTCGCGAATGGCTGTCCCGAATTTATCTGCCACTCAGCTTGGCAGGATCTGCGCTTTGGTCCGAATCCCTGACCACCCGACTGGGCATCTTATCCCTGTTGTGAGCCTGCCAGCATCGCCAGTTTGAGCGCCACCAGCTCCGCTTGCTGACACTCCAGTTGACGCAAACGGGCGGTGATCTTCCCCTTCAACTGCAGCTGTAGTTTAGTCTGCTTGTGGGTGCGTCCCTTTTCTGCTCGCAACGCCCGCCGCCATTGACGCCAATCCTGCAACTGGCCGAGTCGCTCCTGCCAATGAGTCAGGGTGGTCAGCCAGCCGGGATCCCCTCCCCCCAGCGCCTGCAGCAGCTCAACGCCATAACGAACCTGCTTGATCTCGAGGCGCAGCCGATGCCAGCGGCGCAACTGTTGACGACGGGAGTGGGCCGATTTTCCGGCAGAGAGAGGATATTCATCGAGGGCGCACTGCGCCTCATCAAGCCGCAGGGCCAGATGTTGCTGATAAAGCGACACCAGTGCCCGCGCATCCGGCACCTGCGCCACCGCCGCCAGCCAGCGGGCCAGTCGCCGCGACAACTGGGGCACGCGGCAGGTCGATTTGTGGGTATCAACAGTGCTGGCGGCCGGCTTGCCAAAACGCTCGGTATAGACCTGCGCATCCCGCAGCGCCGAGAGCCGCCCGACCGAGCGCAGCAAACGCAGCTCCAGTTCGGGGTGATAGATGAGTGGCCGCCACAGGGCGAGCAGCGCCAGCAGGCGGCGCGCCGCGATACGGTAGCCATGCACGGTCGGCTCGCTGGCCTCTTCACGCACCGCCCGCGCCGCCTCCTGATAACGGGCGACCCAGACTTTTGCCTGAGTCAGCAACAGACCTTCCTTGTCAGCGTCCATCTCGTCCCTGCCACTTCAGTTGGTGTGAAAGCCCTGACCGGTGGGCGGCAGCGCCTCTTCATACTCCATCCGGGTCACTCTGGCGGTGCGCGGGCCATGCTCCAGCCACCCCAGCATCATCTGCACCCCCTGCGCGGGGCCGCTGATCAGGATCTCCACCGAGCCATCTTCGAGGTTGTAGGCATGGCCCCGCAAACCCAGTTGCAGCGCCCGCTCACGGGTGAAGTAACGAAATCCCACCCCCTGCACCTGCCCCCACACCCGAATGACAAACGATTGCTCTCCCATTTCTCGCACCTTCCACTTAAGAAAAAATTTCCCGCGACGATAATGTGCCCGACACTCTATCTTCTGCAGGATGCATCTCCATTATGAAAGAAGTTAAATTCCGGTGGGTTGACCGCTATCTCATTCACCTCACCATCAGTGAAAAATTCCATATCGCGTTCTGGTTACCGCTCTTTATCATCGCCTTTCTCAGCTGGTACATGCTGGCGGCCAGCCATCAGCAGGAGATCTCCCTGCGGGTAGCGCAGTTGCAGCAACGGGTCGAGACCACAGCGCAGCTGATCAGCCAGCAGCCCACCCTGGTGTTGCCTGCCGATCTGCGTCTGACCACACAAGGCAGCAGCGGGTTGCAGCAGCAAGGGGATCACTACCTGTTTACCGCGCCAGCGGGTCAGGCGGGCTACGTCACCGGCGATCTCGATACCGGCAACCTCTCCATGTGGGACGGCCAAGGCTCGACCCTGACCCTGATCGCCGCACTGGCCGCCCTGATGGCGCTGGTGATCCACTACATGATGACCTTTGTCTCCGGTGCGCTCTACTCCACCAACAAGGCGCTGCAAACCGTGGCGGACGGGGATCTCACCTTCCGTCTCAACTTCTTCCCGGTGCGCGACGAGTTCTCCACCCTGGCGGGCAGCATCGACCGCTTTACCGACCGCCAACACCAGATCGTCAAACTGGTGGAGGAGTCTGCCGAAGCGCTGACCATGGCCGCCGACGAGTTTCGTGACCATGCCCGCGAAGGCGAGACCATGGCGCGCTCCCAGCGCCAGCACATGGATTCACTGGCCACCGCCATGGAGCAGATGTCGGCGGCGATCCGCGAAGTGGCGCGCAACGCCAACGACACCCTGCAGCAGACCCGCCAGTCGAGTGAAGAGGCGGCCAATGGCGCCAACCGGGTAGCCCGCACCATCGAGGCGATCCGCACCCTGGCCGACGAGATTGGCAACGCCTCCGGCGCGGTCGAGCGGCTCACCCACAACGCCAACCGGATCAACGAAGTGGTCAATGTCATCAACGCCATTTCCCAGCAGACCAACCTGCTGGCCCTCAACGCCGCCATTGAGGCGGCCCGTGCCGGTGAGCAGGGTCGCGGCTTTGCGGTGGTTGCCGACGAGGTGCGCACCCTCGCCAGCCGCACCCAGCAAGCGACAGTGGAGATCCAGCAGATGATCGAAGAGCTGCAGACCGGTACCGGGGCGCTGAACGAGATCATGGAAAAGACCGTAGGGCGCGCCGCCAGTAGCCAACAGCTCATCAGCGAGGTGGGTCTGGATATCGAAAAACTGAGCAACCACAGCGATGCGGTGCTGGAGATGAGCACCCAGATCGCTACCTCGAGCGAGGAGCAGAGCTCGGTCGCCGCCGAGATCACCCACAATCTCGATCAGGTACGCCATGAAGCGGCGCAGGTGGAAGAGTCTGCCAGCGCCTCGGTAGCCGGTACTCAGGGACTGAAAGCCACCGCCACCGAGCTGACCCAGGCACTCAAGGGGATTAAGATCTGACCATTCGCGGAGCCAGATCAGGGCAATCCGCTTCATTACACCGGGTTGTTTGAGTTTTACCTGCGGGCCACATAGAATGTGGCCCCTTTTCTTTCTACCATCGGCAAACACCCATGAGCGTTTTCATCTATCTCGTCAAAGGCCGCGAAAAATCCCTGCTGCGCCGTCATCCTTGGATCTTCTCCAAGGGGATTGAGCGGGTTGAAGGCAACCCCGTTGACGGCGACACCGTCGAGATCTATGCCAACGATGGCAAGTGGCTCGCCCGTGGTGCCTGGTCAGGCAGCTCCCAGATCCGTGCGCGGGTCTGGACCTTCGATAAAGAGGAGACCGTCGATCTCGACTTCTTTATCCGTCGCCTCAAATATGCCCAGGAGTCCCGTGATCCGCTGATCAAGCGTCAGGGCCTCACCGGCTATCGCCTGTGCGCCGCCGAATCCGACGGTCTGCCGGGTCTGACCATCGACCGTTATGCCGATTTTCTGGTGTGCCAGATCCTCTCTGCCGGTGCCGAGTTCCAGCGTGAGCTGATCACCCAGGCGCTGCGTACCCTCTACCCCGAGTGCAGCATCTATGAACGCTCCGACGTGGCGGTACGCAAGAAGGAAGGGCTGAAAGAGCGCACCGGCGTCATCTATGGCGAGACGCCGAACGAACCGGTGGTGATCGAAGAGAACGGCGTGAAGATCCTGGTGGATATTCGCAACGGCCACAAAACCGGCTTCTATCTGGATCAGCGGGACAACCGTCAGGCGGCCGCCAAGTACACCGAAGGCAAGCGGGTGCTCAACTGCTTCAGCTATACCGGTGGTTTTGGCGTCTATGCCCTCAAGGGCGGCGCCAAAGAGTTGGTCAACGTTGATCTCTCCCAGAATGCGCTGGATATCGCCCGCCAAAATGCCGAGCTGAACGGTCTGGATACCAGCAACACCCAGTTTATCCGTCACGACGTGTTCAAGCTGCTGCGTGAATACCGCGAGAAGGGCGAGAAGTTCGACGTCATCGTGCTGGATCCGCCCAAGTTCGCCGAGAGCAAGGCCCAGCTGCTGGGTGCCTGCCGCGGCTACAAGGACATCAACATGCTGGCGTTCCAGCTGTTGGCGCCGGGTGGCGTGCTCTTGACCTACTCCTGCTCCGGCCTGATGGAGCAGAGCCTGTTCCAGAAGATCGTTGCCGATGCGGCGCTCGATGCCGGTCGCGATGCCCAGATCCTGGAGCTGCTCTCCCAGGCCTCCGATCACCCCATCGGTACCGCCTATCCGGAAGGCTTCTACCTCAAGGGACTGGTGGTACGCGCCCGCTGATCGGTCGTCATCTTCCCTTGTGATCAATCAGGCCCCTTGCGGGCCTGATTGTTTTGCATCGCGCCGTATAAACCTGAGCCTGACGCTCGCCCCGATGACCACCCTCTCTGCTTTATTCGCGTTCCTTCTCCTCCTCTTTTACTGCCAGCGCCCCACTTCTTCTCTGTTTAAATTTCTTTGCACAATAACTGCACATTTATGATTTAAATCACATCCGTATGACTCTCTTTTCCGTAGTGTGATCCCGCCTGCGGCAGCCGAGCCGGGGCAACCGTCCCGTCAGGATTGATGGGCGGCACAACAACAAAATAGATGTCAGGCCAAGCTGAACATCACAAGGGATCCCGATATGAATCAATCATTGCCGCTGTTAACGCCGCTGCGGGGCATCGCTGCCCTGATGGTGGTGCTGTTCCATGCCCGATTATTGCTCTTTCCCCAGTGGATGGAGCCGATCGCAGGCCACACCCAACTCATCGAGAACGGCTACCTCTGGGTCGATCTGTTCTTTATTTTGAGCGGCGTGGTGCTGGCACATGTCTATGGGGAGGCCTTCACCCGCACGCCCCGCACCGTGGGCTATGGCCGCTTTCTCTGGCTGCGGCTGACCCGCGTCTACCCCCTCTACCTGGTAACCCTGCTGTTGCTGGTCGGCTGGGAGCTTTACAAGGCGCAGCACGGGGTGGGCTTCTACGCCGGCCCCTTGTTCAAGATGTGGGAGTGGGAAGGGATGCCGCCTTTCGGTTCGCCCTTCACCCCGGCCGAGGCGTTGCCAAGCGCCTTTCTGCTGCTGCAGGTGGTGACCGATCACGGGCTGACCTGGAACTTCGCCGCCTGGTCCCTCAGCGTAGAGTGGATCAGCTACCTGCTGTTCCCGCTGCTGATTCCGCTCGCAGTCACCCGCAGTCGCTGGAGCCATCTCGCCCCCCTGCTGGCGCTGACGGTGCTGGCCTTTATCGTGCACAGTCGCGGCACCCTGGATGTCACCAGCGGCGCCTTGGCGGTGGGGCGCGGGGTGAGTGAATTTGTGCTCGGCCTCTGGCTGCTGCCGAGGGTCAAGGCCGCGCAAGGCTTGCCCATGATGAAGCATGATCTGCCGCTGCTGGTCGCCTTTGTGCTGCCCTTTGCGCTGATGCAGTTCACCATGACGCCACCACTGACACTGCTGCTGATCGCCTCCTACGTGCTGCTGATCTGGATTGCCGCCTGCCAAGGCAATCGCCAAAGCCCGCTGCTGCACCTCCTGGATAACCGCTTCACCAACTGTCTGGGGGATCTCTCCTACTCCATCTACCTGCTCCATGCGCTGGTGCTGCTCACCGGCTGCGAGCTCATCCACTATCTGGCGCCGGGGATCACCGAGTGGTGGTATGGCCAGACCAACCCGCTGCTGGGGGTAGTGGCAACCTTGCTGATGCTGGCGGTGCTGATCGGCCTCTCTGCCTTGAGCTACAACCTGCTGGAGCGACCACTGCAACGGCGCCTGCGCCGCTGGGGCAAGTCACGGCAACCGGCGCTGGAGCGGGCCGGATAAGCTAATCTCGCCCTGTCTGGATGAGTTGACGGTTTTATGCCAACTCATCCAGTACCAGTTCATCCAGATTGCTCATCACCCAGGCGCTCGGGTGCTGGCTAAATCCGAGCTTGGGGTAGTACGCCACCGCCTGCGGCGCGGCCAGCAGGATCAGCTTGCAGCCCGGCTGCAATTGCAAGAATGTCTCGCGAATAAGTGCTTTGCCAATCCCCTGCCCCTGCACTGACTCGGCCACCACCAGATCCGAGAGGTAGCAACAAAAATGAAAATCGGTCACTGAACGGGCCACACCGACCAGGGTCTCGCCCTGCCAGGCGGTGATCAGCAAATTGGCGTTATCCAGCATGCCCTGCAGGGTAGCTGGATGCTCCAGCGGCCGTCTCGCCCCCAACGAGGTCTGCGCCAACAACGCCGCAAACTGCGCCGTGGTGATGGGGTGGTTAACCAAAAATGTGGTGGTCACTAAGCTCTCCTGTTGTAGATCGGCGGTTGCGTGCTTTTGGTCTCTTTGGCGTTCTTTTTGCTGCATCTGTACTGTAATCATTCAGTCAGCGCCGGATCCAGACCGATGACAGGCAAGTGAGGGCAATTCCCTGCTGTTTATGTGAATTCCTGTTCGAACCCCAAGGGGCAAATGTGGCATAATGCCCCGTCCTGTGGCCCTTGGCGGGGCTGCGCTGGCGCACCTTGTCGCCCATTTCTTCCCCGTCCGGCCTGGCGGTCTTTCATAACTGCCAGTCATCGCTGCCCCTGTTGGCACCGAGGCCACCCATATTTGCGGCTTCTTGTCATTCTCTCTACAAGGCCGCCCATTGACCAAGACGGCTCCACAGAGCCTCTGCATAAGGGGTAAGTATGTCTTCCATTCGTCTGACCCAATACAGCCACGGCGCTGGCTGCGGCTGCAAAATTTCTCCCAAGGTACTCGACACCATTCTCAAGAGCCAGATCCCAGGCTTCAACGACCCGACCCTGATCGTTGGCAACAGCAGCAAGGATGACGCGGCCGTGGTCGATATCGGCAACGGTCAGGGCATTGTCTCCACCACCGACTTCTTCATGCCCATCGTCGATGACCCCTTCACCTTTGGCCGCATCGCCGCCACCAACGCCATCAGCGATATCTACGCCATGGGCGGCAAGCCTATCGTTGCCATCGCCATCCTCGGCTGGCCCATCAATACCCTGGCGCCGGAAGTAGCCCAGCAGGTGATCGACGGCGGCCGTCAGGTGTGCCACGAAGCGGGCATTTCGCTGGCCGGTGGTCACAGTATCGATGCCCCCGAGCCCATCTTCGGCCTCGCGGTCACCGGTATCGTGCCCCTTGACGCCATCAAGCAGAACGATACCGCCAAGGTAGGTGACACCCTCTATCTGACCAAGCCCCTTGGTATCGGTATCCTCACTACCGCCCAGAAGAAGGGCAAGCTCAAGCCGGAACACGAGCAACTGGCCCCCAATGCCATGTGCACCCTCAACAAGATCGGTCAACGCTTTGCCGAGCTGCCGGGTGTCCACGCCATGACCGACGTCACCGGCTTTGGTCTGGCTGGCCATCTGCTGGAGATGTGCGAAGGATCCAATGTCAGTGCCCGCCTCGACTTCAAGGCGCTGCCGCTGCTGGATGAGGTGGATTACTACCTGAGTGAGGGCTGCGTCCCGGGCGGAACCCTGCGCAACCACGACTCCTACGGCCACAAGCTGGTTGCCATGGACGATCGCACCCGCAACATCATGTGCGATCCGCAAACCAGCGGCGGCCTGCTGGTCGCCGTGGGTAAAGAGAGCGAAGCCGAGCTGCTCGCCATCGCGCGCGAAGCTGGCCTTGCACTCTCGCCCATCGGTCAGATCAAGCCCCTTGAGGGCACCCGCTTTATCGAGATTGTCCAATGAGTGAATTGCCACTGGCCACGGACTACGCCCAGATTTTTTTAGACGATGTGCCGTTGATTGATGTGCGCGCCCCCATCGAGTTCAAGGAGGGGGCATTCCCCTGCTCGACCAATCTGCCCTTGATGACAGACGATGAGCGCGCCCAGGTGGGGACCTGCTTCAAGAAGCAGGGGCAGGCCGCCGCCATTGAGCTTGGACACAAGCTGGTGGGGGGAGCAGTACGTGCCGAACGTATCGAAAGCTGGCTGGCGCAGTTGCGCCAGCAGCCCGATGCCCTACTCTACTGCTTTCGCGGCGGCCTGCGCTCGCAAACCGTACAACAGTGGCTGGCTGATGCCGGGGTCACCCGCCCCCGCGTCGCCGGTGGCTACAAGGAGCTGCGCCGCTTCCTGATCGACACCCAGGACAAGGCCTCTGCCGAGTGCCGCTGGACTGTGCTGACCGGCATGACCGGCTCCGGCAAGACCCATATGCTGGACCACGTAGCTCAGGCGCTCGATCTGGAAGGACACGCCCATCACAGGGGCTCGTCGTTTGGTCAGCTGCCCGGCGGCCAGCCCAGCAACATCAATTTTGAAAACAACATGGCCATCGAGCTGCTCAAGCGCCGCCATCAGGGCGAGCATGCCTTCGTGGTCGAAGATGAGAGTCGCCTGATCGGACGCTGCTGCCTGCCCCTCTCCCTCCATGAGGCCATGAGTCAGGCACCGCTGGTGGTGGTGGATGTACCGCAAATCGATCGGGCCGAGCAGATCCGCGAAGATTACGTGCACGATCTCTGGCTGCGCTATCAAGCCATGTATGGCCAGGAAGCCGGTTGGCCGCTGTTTGCTGCCTACCTCACCGATGCGCTGGCCCGCCTCAAGCGCCGTCTTGGCGATCAGGCCCACCGAGAGCTGGATGCCCTGATGCAAACCGCCCTCACCGAGCAGGAAAAGAGCGGCGATACCGGGCTGCATCTGGCCTGGATCACGTTGCTGCTGACCCGCTACTACGACCCCATGTATCTCTATCAGCTTGGCAACAAGCAGGAGCGCATCGTGTTTCGCGGTGACAAGCAGGCCTGCCTCGACTATTTCGCCGAGCAGCATGCCAGCGCACTGCGCGGCTGACCCATCCCAAGAGAGGAACTCTATGTTGAAATTCGAGGTGATCCCGGTCACCCAGTTCGCCCAGAACTGCTCCCTCATCTGGTGTGACGAGACCCATCAGGCGGCCCTGATCGATCCGGGCGGCGAAGCGGACAAGCTGCTGGCCGCTATCGCCAAGCGCGGCCTGACCCTGACCCACATTCTGCTGACCCACGGTCATCTGGATCATGTGGGTGCCGCCGCCGAGTTGCGGGAAAAAACCGGCGTCGCCATTACCGGCCCCCACAAGGAGGACGCCTTCTGGCTCGACATGCTGCCCCAGCAGAGCCAGATGTTCGGCTTCGCCCATACCCCCGCCTTCACGCCGGATCGCTGGCTTGAGCAGGGTGACAAGGTGCAGCTTGGCCAGTGCGAGCTGGATGTCTACTTCTGCCCCGGCCACACCCCGGGCCATATCGTGCTGCTCTCCCAAGCCGAGCAGCTTGCCTGGGTTGGCGACGTGCTCTTTGCCGGCAGCATCGGTCGCACCGACTTCCCCCGAGGCGATCACGCTACCCTGATTAAGTCGATCACCGAGACCCTGCTGCCGCTGGGTGACGAAATCGTCTTTATCCCGGGCCACGGCCCCAGCTCCACCTTCGGTCGCGAGAAGGTGAGCAACCCCTATCTGACCCAGCCTATCTGGTGATCAAAAAAGGCAGCGGTGTTAGCCTCTGCCTTTTCTTCTCTGCTCTCTTTTTCATTCTCGACTCCCGCCATCCGGCCAGCCATGTCCCCTCTGCGTTCTCCAGTTCAGCATGCCTATTTGTTTTTCTCGCCCAATAAAAATCCCCACCCGAGGGTGAGGATTGATTTATAGGTGCAACCGCCTGGTGGCTTATTGTGCCAGCAGGTGACCGACCAGCTCATGACGCCACCCTTGCAGCAGCATCGGTTTGTCGCTGCGGGCCCGCTCTTCGTCGTTCATCCGCCAGCTCCAGGTGAAGTACTGGTGAATGATCTTCTTGCTGGCAATCAGCTCGGGCGGAATATTGCTCGCCTTGGCCTTCTCTTCCACCATGGCTTTGATGCGCTTGAGCTCGGCCTTGTACTGGGGAAAGTCCACCAGCCGGCGAATGGGCTCGGGCCAGCTGTCAGGATCGCTCTGCTGCGCCTTGGCGACGATATCGAGCATCCGCTTGCCGTGGATCTTGATCTCGATGGGCGAGAGGCCGAGCTCGTTGAGATCCCTCAGGGAGGCAGGACGACGCTCCGCCACCTTGAACAGGTGCAGCTCTTTCACCACAAAATTGAGGGCCAGATCCCGGCGCACCGCCTCTTGCTGGCGCCAGGCGGCTAGCTCGCGCAGAATGGCGAGCTCGCGGCGACCCAGTTGCCAGGCATTGACGATTTCAAGATATGCCTGACGGGGATCGCTACCCTGGGTCTTGCGGGCGGAGTGGTTTTGGCACTCCTGCTCGAACCAGGCAAACTTGCCGCTTTCCCGCAGTTTGGCCATCACCTTCTCGTAGAGCGGCATCAGGTAGAAGACATCCGCCGCCGCGTATTCGAGTTGACGTGGTGTAAGCGGGCGGGCTAGCCAGTCGGTGCGCGCCTGATCTTTTTCCAGCTCGACCCCGAGGAATTCGTTCACCAGCGCACCAAAGCCGACCGAGACGCCGTAACCGAGAAAGGCGGTAGCCAGCTGGGTATCGTGCATCTGGTTGGGCAGGTGGCCCGCCTGATGCTGGATAAGCTCCAGATCTTCGCCAGAAGCGTGCAGGATGGCGATCTGCCCTTCCCGGCCCAGTCGCTGCCAGAGGGCGGAGAGATCCAGGGTCAGCGGATCCAGCAGCGCCAGATGCTCGCCGTCATAGATCTGGAACAGGCCAAGCTGGGGGTAGTAGGTACGGGTGCGAACGAATTCAGTATCGATAGCCAGGGGAACGTCGGCCAGAGACGCGAGATACTGCTCAAGTTCGGCTTGCTGAGTGATAAGTTGATAGTGCATCTGTGCCTGCGCGGTTGATCAGGGCCAAAAAGAAAAAACCGTGGGATGACCCACGGTTTTGCATCACTGCGACACACCAGAAAGCCGGTGCAACGCCTTACTGCTTGGCAATCTCCTCGTCGCGCAGTACGCGGCGCAGGATCTTGCCCACATTGGTCTTGGGAAGTTCGTCACGAAATTCTACCAGTTTCGGCACCTTATAGGCAGTCAGATGTTTACGGCAGTGGGCAATAATCTCGTCCTCCTGCAATTTTGCATCTTTCTTGACCACAAAGATCTTCACCAGCTCGCCAGAGACCTTGTGCGGCACGCCGACCGCGGCCACTTCCAGCACTTTCGGGTGCAGAGCAACGACATCTTCGATCTCGTTCGGATAGACGTTGAAACCGGAGACTAGGATCATGTCCTTCTTGCGGTCAACGATCTTGAAGAAGCCCTGCTCGTCGCACACCGCGATATCACCGGTACAGAGCCAGCCATCCTGCATCACTTCGGCGGTCGCCTCGGGGCGCTGCCAGTAGCCTACCATCACCTGCGGGCCGCGAACCTGCATTTCGCCGGGGGTGCCGAGAGCGTGGATCACCTGACCGTTGTCATCCACCAGACGGATCTCGGTAGAGCAGACCGGTAGACCGATGGAACCGTTGTAGTCGGTCAGATCGTAGGGGCAGACGCTCACCAGTGGCGAACACTCGGTCAGGCCATAGCCTTCCAGCAGCGGGGTGTCGGTCAGTGTCTTCCACTTCTCCGCAACCGCGCGCTGCACCGCCATGCCGCCGCCGATGGTCAGCTTGAGCTTGTCAAAGGCGATCCCCTGAAACTCCTCGTTGTTGACCAGCGCATTGAACAGGGTGTTAACCCCGGTAATGCAGGTGAAGGGGTACTTCTTGATCTCTTTGACAAACCCCGGAATGTCGCGCGGGTTGCTGATCAGCAGGTTGTAAC
>NZ_CAWNZT010000217.1:18246-27328 GCF_963878965.1 Aeromonas sp. HMWF015
AAGAGCAGGCAGTTCACAGTCAGGGCGAAGACGTGATAGAGCGGCAGCGCGGTGACCACGAACTCCTTGCCACGCTCCAGCATGGGGCCGTAGACGCCGAGGCACTGCTCGACGTTGGCAATCATGTTGCGATGGGTCAGCATGGCCCCTTTGGAGAGGCCGGTGGTGCCACCGGTGTACTGCAGAAAGGCGAGATCGTCGTTGGTGATCTCCGGCTTGATGTACTGCAGGAAACGCCCCTTGGAGAGGGCCTGACGCATGGTGGTGGCGTGGGGCAGATTGTATTTCGGCACCAGCTTCTTGACGTACTTGACCACGAAGTTGACCAGGGTGCCCTTGGCCAGCCCCAGGTTATCCCCCATCCGGGTCAGGATAACGTGCTTGATCGGGGTGTCGTAGACCACTTTTTCCAGGGTATGGGCGAAGTTGGAGACGATGACGATGGCTTTGGCACCGGAGTCCTTGAGCTGGTGCTCCAGCTCGCGCGGGGTATAGAGCGGGTTGACGTTGACCACGATCATGCCGGCGCGCAGGATGCCGAACACGGCGATGGGATATTGCAGCAGGTTAGGCATCATCACCGCAACCCGATCCCCTTTCTCCAGCTTCAACTCGTTTTGCAGGTAGGCAGCAAAGGCGCGGGACTGCTCTTCCAGCCGGCGGTAGGTGATGGTTTGGCCCATGTTGACGAAGGCGGGCTGATCGGCAAACTGGGTCACCGAGGATTCGAACATCTCGACCAGGGAGCTGTATTGGTCTGGATTGATCTCGGCGGGGACCCCTTCCGGATAACGTTTCAGCCAGACTTTTTCCACAAACTTCTCCTGCATAACTAGCACCTGTGCGCTCACTGTGTTGCCTCCGTCCCGGTTCACATCCATTTTAATCGGTTGTTTTAAGCTGATGCTCTAATGCCGCACATATTTACACAGCGCAACATCAATTAACAGCAAATTAACAACAGAAAAATGTGAGGGAGAAAACAAACCTGGAATTATTGAAAGCTTGCGATTCTACCGAACTTGACAAAACTTTACGATACAAACGGCCGTATCAACCGAATTTTCCATATGAAAATGGTGGTTTCCACCCAATATGACCCGTTCGATCTGCTGGAAGGTATCCTGACGGGCCTGCCATTGGGCTTCAAGCGCAGCAAAGCCCTGCTCCCCCTGAATCAACAGCACCGGACAACGGATAGCCGCCATCAGCGCCCGAGCCTGCCCTTCGCTCATTCTCAGGGGCGACAGATCCCGCAAACGGGGATCGCTGCGCCAGTGCCAGCGCCCTGCCCGCTCTTCAAGCTGCCGCTCACAGATAAGACGCGCCGCCTGTGGCGTGATATCCGCCACTTTGCAACGGGCGGCGACAGCCTCATCGATGGAGGCAAAGCCGTTGGCACTGCGCTCCCGGGTGCGACTGCGGTTTAAAATCGCACGTCGCAGCTGGGCAGGTACCTCCTCATCGGGTTGGCTCAGCGGCCCCAGCCCCTCCAGCATGATCAACCGCTCCACCTGTTCGGGGAACACCCCGGCATAGGCAGAGGCGATCAACGCCCCGAGGGAGTGACCGAGCAGAGTGAAGCGCGACCACCCTGCCGCCTGCACGATCTGGTAGAGATCGTCCAGCCAGTCGACAAAGACATAAGGGGTGGTTTTGTGATCGGAGTGACCGTGCCCCGGCAGATCGACACAAATGAGGTGAAAATCCCCTAGATGCGGCGCCAGCGGCAAGAAGCTGGCACTGTTGTCGAGCCAGCCGTGCAGGGCAATCAGCAGGGGTTTGCCCTGCTGAGCCTGATCCACGAGTTGATTCTCAAGCAGGGCCACCTGCCGACCATCAGCCAAGGTGAGCAGACGTTCGTACAGAGTACTCATCATGGGGTTGATCATGGCCAGCCTTAGCGACGCAGCGGCCGTCTCGGCCAGAAGGGATCATAGAAGGGGTCGTAGAAGTAGGGGTCCATATAGCGCACCTCCACCTCCTTGACTGGCGGCCACAGCTTGCTGCCCGTCACATTGAGCACCGAGAAGCGGTACTTGTGCTCGCCAATCTGGCTATCAACCGGTTGGCCTATGGTGCCAAGCACTGTCAGGCTGCGCCCCTTGGCGTAGAGGGTCGGATCGACAAAACCCTTCATGATGGCCAGAAAACGGCCCGGGCTCTGCTCGGTCTGCTCCGGCACACCGTTGGATTTAAGCGGCAGATAGACCACTTCAATAACGCTCTGATCCGCCTTGTTGTGCACCGCCGAGATAACGCCGCTCCAGCGGGCCGGTTTGCCCTCCATTCCGCCAAGGGCTGGCTGATAGGCCACCAGCTGGTTTTCTGGCTCATAGGCCAGCTCCTTGGGGACCGAGCTGCAGGCCCCGAGCAGCAGGGCCAGCGCCCCGACCACCATAGTGCGTTTCATCATGTCGCTTCTGGTATTACGCATCATGTCACTCTCCTGTTGCCGGCGTGGCCCGTCGGGCCACCCGCTTTTATTGCAGCTGATGAGCGGCAAGAGCGACATGCTGTCAGTGCTCCTGCCCTTATTCGCGACCCGGCAGTTTTTTCCAGGTCACCTTGTCACGCAAATAGACCGGCGTCGCTTGTTCAACCGGCACCGCCTCCCCCGCCAGCCAGGCGGCGCGGGCCAGCGGCAGCATGTCCTCTGCCGCCGGGAAGCGCACCTGACTCTCCGCCAGCTCATCGGCCAGACCACTCAGGGTCTCGCCATAGGTTTCAAAACCGGTGCCGACGCAGGTCACCCGACCCGCCAGCTTGCCACGGACGTCAACCAGTGCCACGGGTTCGCTCACCACCTCGTCGCCCACCAGTTGCATGCGGCCATCAATCAGCTCATAGCGGCCGAAATAGACTTCGTTCATCCGCGCATCAATGGCGGTCAGCACCTGCTCGGCGCCATCCAGTCGATAGGCGCCTTGCGCCATGGCGGCCAGGGTCGAGATACCGATCAGCGGCACACCCGCGCCAAATGCCAACCCTTGCGCAACGCCAATGCCGATCCGCACGCCAGTAAAGGAGCCCGGGCCGCGACCGAACGCGATGGCGTCGAGGTCACTCAAACTTATCCCGGCATCGTCTAACACAGCCTGAACCATGGGCAGGATTTTTCGGGTGTGATCCCGTGGCGCCTCCTCCCAACGGGAGAATAGCTTGTCACCCACCAGCAAGGCGGCGGAGCAGGCTTCGGTGGCGGTATCTACGGCCAGGATCTTCAACTCGTTCATGCTTTCCAATCTCTATAAAATCAGTCAATTACATAACCGGCAAGCGAGATATGCTCACCCGTTGTTCAAATCTGTTATCTAGCGGCAAACTTATTCACCGCGTTCAGTGCGATCGAAAAAGCTCCCCAGCGTCCCCAACTCCCGGGTGCGAGGGATGGCAGGCAAACTCTTGATAAAGGTGGCGCCATAAGGCTTGTTGACCATTCGTGGATCACAGATAACCAGAACTCCGTGATCACTGCGATCACGAATAAGCCGCCCCACCCCCTGTTTGAGGGCAATCACCGCCTTGGGCAACTGCAGCTCGGCGAAGGGATCACCCCCCTTGAGCTTGCAATCATCCACCCGCGCCTTGAGCAGCGGATCATCGGGGCTGGCAAACGGCAGTTTGTCGATGATAACACACGACAACGCCGCCCCTCGCACGTCGATCCCCTCCCAGAAACTGCTGGTCGCCACCAGCACGGCGCGGCCATTCTCGACAAACTCCTTGAGCAGCCGCTGCTTGTTGTCCTCCCCCTGCAACAAGACGGTACGGCCAATCTCCCGGCGCAGCACCTCGGCTACCTGACGCATCACCTGATGGCTGGTACAGAGGAAGAAACAGCCCCCCGGCGTCTTGTTGATGAGCGGGATCATCAGATTGGCCAGCTGCTCGCCACGGCCAAAGGCATTGGGCTCCGGCAGATAGCGGGGCACACAGAGCCGCGCCTGCTCGCCATAGTCGAACGGACTGTCGAGGATCAGCTCGGCGCTGCCCGCCAGCCCCAGCTCGGCCTTGAAGTGGTCAAACCGCATATCCACCGTCAGGGTGGCGGAGGTGAAGACCCAGGCCACTTCCGGTCTTTGCACCTCGGCACTGAATCGCTCGGCCACCGACAGCGGCGTCAAATTGAGGGTAAAATGAAGCCGTGAGCAATCGTACCAGTAGGAGAAACCGGTCTGGTTGACCGCCAGTACTTCACCCAGGCGGGTGCGCAATTCACTGATGCGCTCGAAGGCGTGATCCAGCTGCTCGCCACGGCCGAGCGCAAGTTTCAGCACTTCGTAGCAGAGCCCGATGGCATCGTTAAGACGAGCCAAAGCCTGCCCCCAAAGCGGCTGGCGCAGCATGTCGCGGGTATTGCCGCGACCGCCATCCACCCCGAAGGCCAGACGCAGATCCTGACTGGCGATAGCGAGCCGGTCCGCCGCCTTGCCGAGCTGGGCCATGTCGTGGGCCTCTGCCCGATAGGCCAGCTGGATATCCTGCGCCAGATCCTGAATTGTTCGGCTGCCCACCGATTTGCCGAAGTAGTTGGTGGCGATCTCCGGCAGCTGGTGTGCCTCGTCAAAGACATAGACTTGCGCCTCCGGCACCAACTCGCCAAATCCGGTGTCTTTCACCGCCATATCGGCGAAGAAGAGGTGATGATTGATCACCACCACCTGGGCATCCATGGCGCGGCGTCGGGCCACCACCAGATGGCAGTCGTCGTAATAGGGGCAATCCCGACCGAGGCAGTTGTCGTTGGTGCTGGTGACGTGGGCGAGGATCTCCGCGTTCTCCTGCAATCCCGGAATATCCCCCACATCGCCGTTATCGGTAACGGTGGACCAGGATTTGACCTTCACCAGATCGTTGAGAATTTCAGGCTTTTGCAGATGGGATTCGCTCAAGAGCCGGTTCATCCGCTCGATGCAGAGATAGTTGCTGCGCCCCTTGAGCAAGGCCACCGGCGGGGTGTAGGAGAGAGCGCCTGTGATGGTCGGGAGATCCCGATAGAAGAGCTGCTCTTGCAGGTTCTTGGAGCCGGTGCTGATCACCACCCGCTTGCCGGACTCCAGCGCAGGCACCAGATAGGCGTAGGTCTTGCCGGTACCGGTCCCCGCCTCCACCAGCAGACGGCCACCACTCTTGATAGCGCGCGCGACCGCTTCGGCCATCTCCAGCTGGGGAGCGCGGGCTTTGAAACCGTCGATATGGCTGGCCAGAGGGCCATCTGGCTTGAACAGGGTCTGGATGGTCAAAAGGGCGTCCCGCAGCAAAAGCGGCCATTATGCCAAAAGCGCAGCAAAAGCGGGACAGATAATCTGCCTAGACGAACAGATCGATCTGATGCTCGGGATCCGGCTTGTGATCGCCCTCTTCCGCCTTGGGCTGATCACGCTTGGCTGGCGTGTTATATGCTTGCTGGCGCTGCTGGGAGTCACTGTTGTCAGTGCTGGTCTTGCGCAGCTGGTGCTTTTTGCTGATCTGATTCACTTCCCGCTTGATCTCTTCGCTACCGGGCGCAGCAGGCGCCCGGGGCAAAATGGGGAACAACAGGTCCTGGCTGGGCATGATGGCGACTCCTGCAGGGGTTATTGTCTAGTTATCGACCAGAAAACCGTTTTCGCCACTTTAATCGATCAAATCACAATTTCGGGTTGCATTTTCTGTCAAGGCAGGTAGTTTAAATCAGTCGTCAATTACGACATCTTATTTTGTAAAGGATTGATTACATGAAGTTCACCACCCTGAAGACTCATCACCACCATCATCATCCCGACTAGTCTTTCAGGAGGTTGACTGCTGGAAGACACTTAACTGGTGACTTCCAAAAGGACCGCAAGATTCATAAACCCTCGGAAGCACCCACTTCCGAGGGTTTTTTCGTTTTTGACTAGAAGGAAATCGAGCAATGGAAACACAACGTCTGCGTATCGCCATGCAAAAGTCCGGTCGTCTGAGCCAGGACTCCCAAGCCCTGTTCAAGAGCTGCGGCCTCAAGATCAACCTGCGCGAGCAGCGCCTTATCGCCCATGTCGAGAACATGCCCATCGATATCCTGCGGGTGCGTGATGACGATATCCCGGGGCTGGTGATGGAAGGGGTAGTAGACCTTGGCATCATCGGCGAGAACGTGCTGGAAGAGGTGCAGCTTATTCGCGCCTCCCAAGGCCTCCCCTTCGAGGTCAAAACCCTCAAGCAGCTGGACTTCGGTGGCTGCCGCCTCTCGCTAGCGGTGCCGGAAGATGTGACCTACACAGGGCCACAAAGTCTGGCGGGCAAGCGCATCGCCACCTCCTACCCCGGGCTGCTCAAGCGCTTCTTTGACGAAAAGGGTCTCGGCTTCAAGAGCGTGATGCTGGGCGGCTCGGTGGAAGTGGCGCCCCGCGCGGGCCTGGCCGATGCCATCTGCGATCTGGTCTCCACCGGCGCGACCCTTGAAGCCAATGGCCTGAAAGAAGTAGAGGTGATCTACCGCTCCAAGGCGGTACTGGTACAGGCCCCCAACCCCTTGTCCGATGCCAAGCAGAAGCTCATCGACAAACTGCTGCCCCGCATTCAGGGGATGCAGCAGGCCCGCGAGAGCAAGTACATCATGCTGCACGCCCCCAAAGACAAGCTCGATCCCATCACCGATCTGCTGCCGGGTGCCGAGCGCCCCACCATCATGCAACTGGCCGGTGACACCAATCAGGTGGCCCTGCACGTTGTCTCCAGCGAGACCCTGTTCTGGGAGACCATGGAGCAGCTCAAGGCTCTGGGTGCCAGCTCCATTCTGGTACTGCCCATCGAAAAAATGATGGAATAAGGAAGGGATATCATGCAGACCCTGATCTGGAAGACCCTCTCCCCCGCCCAGCAGGCCGACGTGCTGACCCGGCCAGCTCTCAATGACGAGGCCGATATCGGCGCCGTGGTGCGGGATATCATCGCCGCGGTGCGCAGCCGTGGCGATGAGGCCCTGCGCGAGCTGAGCCTGCGCTTCGAACGCGCCCCCCGTGAGCAGTTGCGCGTCAGCGAGGCCGAAATTGAAGCTGCCTGCGCACGACTGGATGACGAGATCAAAAGCGCCATCGAAGCGGCCATTGCCAATATTCGCACCTTCCACGCCGCGCAAGTGCAGCCAGTAGTACGGGTAGAAACCCAGCCCGGGGTGGTGTGCGAGCTGCGCACCCAGCCCATCAGTCGGGTCGGCCTCTATGTGCCGGGGGGCAGCGCGCCGCTCCCCTCCACCGTGATGATGCTGGCTATTCCGGCGGCTATCGCCGGTTGCCGTGAAGTGGTGCTCTGCACCCCGTCCCCCGCCAGCGACGAGATCCTGTTTGCCGCCCGCGCCTGTGGCGTCGAGAAGGTGTTCGCCATCGGCGGCGCCCAGGCAATCGCCGCCATGGCTTACGGCACCGAGAACATTCCCAAAGTGGACAAGATCTTCGGCCCGGGCAACGCCTATGTGACCGAAGCCAAGGGCCAGGTTTCCCGCGACTGGCGCGGCGCCGCCATCGACATGCCCGCCGGCCCCTCCGAGGTGCTGGTGATCGCCGACGAGAGCGCCAACCCGGCCTTCGTGGCAGCGGATCTGCTCTCCCAGGCCGAGCATGGCCCCGACAGTCAGGTCGTGCTGGTGACCACCTCGCCGCTGCTGGCCGATGCCATCGCAGGGGAGATCAAGAGCCAGCTGGCCAAGTTGAGCCGCCGCGACATCGCCGCGCAGGCGCTCGGCAGCAGTCTGGTGATCCTCTGCGACGATCTGGCCGAGGCGTGCGCCATCTCCAACGCCTACGCGCCGGAGCACCTGATTGTGCAGACCCGCGCTCCCCGTGATCTGCTGGATAAGCTCGAGAACGCCGGTTCCATCTTCCTCGGAGCATGGACGCCGGAATCGGTCGGCGATTACGCCAGCGGCACCAACCACACCTTGCCTACCTACGGCTATGCCCGTACCTGCTCGAGCCTGGGCCTTGCCGATTATCAGCGCCGCTACACGGTGCAGGAGCTAAGCGCCGAAGGTATTCGCGGCCTTGGCCCAATTGTCGAGCGTATCGCCCAGGCCGAGGGGCTCGATGGCCACAAGAATGCCGTCACCCTCAGGTTGAATGCCCTGGTCGCCGCGCCCCAACCAACAGCACAGCAGAAGGATTTGTCATGAGCATTGCCAATCTGGCGCGCCGCGTGGTGCGGGCCCTCACCCCCTATCAATCCGCCCGACGTATCGGCGGCAAGGGCCACGTCTGGCTCAACGCCAACGAGGCGCCGCAGGCCTATCCCTTCACTATCGAGGGAAGCCGCCTCAACCGCTACCCCGAATGCCAACCGGCCGAGGTGGTGAACGGCTATGCCGCCTATGCTGGAGTCAATCCGGAGCAGGTGCTGGTGAGTCGCGGCGCCGACGAGGCCATCGAGCTGCTTATTCGCACCTTCTGCGAAGCGGGTGAAGATCAGATCCTCATCTGTCCGCCCACCTACGGCATGTACGCCATCAGCGCCGAGACCTGCGGCGTCGGTATCGTCGAGCAGCCGCTCACCGCCAGCCGCCAGCCCGACTGGTCCGCCATCGCGGACCGTCTGTCTGATGTGAAACTGGTGTTTCTCTGCTCCCCCAACAACCCTACCGGGGATCTGGTGGGACGTGACGGTCTCATCGCTTTGCTGGAAAAAGCCCGGGATCGCGCCATCGTGGTGGTGGACGAAGCCTATATCGAGTTCTGCCCAGAAGCGTCCGTAGTGGACCTGCTGGCCCGCTTCCCCAATCTGGTGGTAACCCGCACCCTCTCCAAAGCCTTTGCCCTGGCGGGGATCCGCTGCGGCTTTACGCTGGCAAGCCCCGAGGTGATCGCCATGCTGGCCAAGGTGATCGCCCCCTATCCCATCCCCGAGCCCATCGCCCAGATCGCGGCGCAGGCCCTCTCCCCCATGGGGCTGGAGCTGATGCGCGAGCGCGTGGTAGAGCTCAACAAGCAAAAAGCCGCCTTCAAGACAGAGCTGGCCAAGCTTGCCTGCGTTAAAGCGGTGTTCGAGGACAAGGGCAACTTCGTGCTGGTGCGCTTTGTGGATGGCGCAGCCGTCTTTGCTGCCATGAAGGCCGCCGGCATCATAC
>NZ_CAWNZT010000218.1:0-1273 GCF_963878965.1 Aeromonas sp. HMWF015
TGGGAGGCGTTTGACTATCTGGCATTCGTCAATGCAGGCTCATTTTTTGAGCATGTGATCCAGCTTGTTGGCCTTGGTCGACAGATAGAACTCGTTGTGGGGATTGCGCCCTTCCTGCAACGGTACCCGTTCGGCCACCGGAATACCGAAGGATTCCATCGCTTTCATCTTGCGCGGGTTGTTGGTCATCAGTTTGAGAGACTTGACCTCAAGCTGCTTGAGCATGTCGGCGCAGATGGTGTAATCGCGCATGTCGGCGGCAAAACCAAGGGCCACGTTGGCCTCCACGGTATCGGCACCCTGATCCTGCAGGTGATAGGCGCGGATCTTGTTGAGCAAGCCGATGCCACGGCCCTCTTGACGCACATACAGCAACACGCCACGACCGGCTTTGGCGATATTCTCCATGGCCGCCTGCAACTGGAAACCGCAGTCACAACGCAGGCTGAACAGGGCGTCGCCGGTCAGGCACTCTGAGTGGATCCGGCCCAGCACGGGCTCGTCACCAGTAATGTCGCCCATCACCAGTGCGGCGTGATCTTTGCCTGTGCCGGTTTCCTGAAAACCTACCAGCGTGAAGGTGCCCCAGGGGGTTGGCAATTTGGATTTGGCCACGAGGGTAACGCTGCTCATAGGTTGCTCCTTACTACTAACGGCTCAAAAAAGGGGGCCAGTTTAGCGCGCCTTGTCAGGAACGACCATAAGAACAAGTCCCTGCATTGCTTAATGAAATCTCCAAATGAGATACAAGCACAGCTGTCCGTCGGGGTTTTGGCCCTTTGTGCGGATTGATGACTGCCAGGCTCACCACATTCGGGTATAATCGGCGCCCATTAACCCACCCCTTCGGGATGGGAGCAACACAGTGCAGGAGAGAAGTTATGCCTCAGATGGCCCCCGTAATGACAATTGATGGCCCCAGTGGTGCAGGTAAAGGCACATTGTGTCAGCTGCTTGCTGAGAAGCTGGGTTGGCACTTGCTGGACTCGGGCGCCATCTATCGGGTGTTGTCCCTGGCCGCCCTGCATCACGATGTAGAGCTGGACAGTGAAGCCTCACTGGTGCCTCTGGCTGCCAATCTGGATGTGCAATTTCAGGTAGAAGGCGATCTGGTCAAGGTAATCCTGGAAGGGGAAGATGTCTCCCGCACCATCCGCACCGAAGAAGTGGGTAATGCAGCCAGTAAAATCGCCGCCTTCCCCCGGGTGCGCGAAGCCTTGCTGCGCCGTCAGCGGGCATTTCGTCAGGCCCCGGGTCTGATTGCCGATGGTCG
>NZ_CAWNZT010000219.1:0-7259 GCF_963878965.1 Aeromonas sp. HMWF015
GTATAAACTAATACTCCGCTACAATGTTAGACAGGGACAAGCTTATCCGAAGGGGTTTCAAGAATATACATTTACTATCGATGACCTTAATGTAGAGAACAATTTTGCGATAACTAGTGTAATGGGAGACTTTTATAACGATCCGATGGCCTTTGTTAGGGTGGCAAAGGATGAAGTGTGGAAAGGCCAAACACCGGGTGCGGAACATACGTTCACTAGATACATTGAAGACACTGTAGGTAATCGCTTTAAACTGAGCGGCAAGCTTATCCCAATAGAAGGAACTGATTGGGGAAATGAACCCCAAAAATTCCTTGGAATACTAGATACTGGCAGTGTCAACATAACTACAATTTATTAATTAAATTGTAAATTTGGATAACTAATTGGCGGATTTTTTCCGCCAATAATTATCTATTGAAAAATGAGGTTGAGATGAAAGAAAATATCATGATGGCAGCAACTGATTTTGGCCGTAGGAAGTTCCTAACTAACAGCATCCATTTGGCTATATTTAGTAGCGTAGCTATTACTCCTATGATCGCGACTGCTGCTAAAATAGGAGCATGGATTGATGAGGATCATGTATTAACTATCTTCAAACATGAATTTTTAGGATTCAATGGTGCATTGATAGATCCGGTTACTGGTATGTATATGCTTGGTAATGGATATCGTCAATATAATCCAAGAATAAAACGTTTTCTTGCTCCTGATTCGCTCAGCCCATTCGGCCAAGCTGGTATAAATATGTATGCATATTGTCATGGAGATCCTGTAAACAAATTTGACCCCACAGGGCATTTGGATATGGCGAAACTTTTTGTTGGTATTTTCACTGCTGTAGTTGGAATCGCGGCAGCTATTGGCGCACCATTTTCAGGAGGTACTTCAATAGCCATAGGTGCTTCTATTATTTCAGGGATTCTTGGCGCTGTTGGCGGTGCCTTTAGTATTGCTGCAACAGCACTGGAAGACACAAAGCCAGAGATGGCGTTGCGTTTTGATTATGTAGCGATGGCTTTTGGGATTGCATCTACTGCAGTAGCCGTTGGTGGTGCATTTAGTGGTGCTATGCAAGGTCTTCGCAGTGTAAATAATCGCTGGAAAGTTACATACAAACTAAAAGCTGGAAATTATCTTAAAAGATCTTCTGCAGTCCTTGAAAAGGCAATGAAGGACCAGTCTAGAATCACAGGGATCAGTGAGCATGCTCGTTTATATGAAATGGGCGCCGAGGCAATGCATATTACACAAACTACAGGGAGCAGGACTGCGTGTACTCTTGAGACATTAAGAGAAATGAAGGAGTGGTATACACCGCTTTCAAAATCCTTTCCTGGTCGTTTTTCGTGGAAAGTCGAGCATGCTGCTGCTAAGGGATTTAAGTCTAATCCATTTCATTTTACGAAGAAGGTGATTGGTGGCCTGATAAAAAAAGATACTGGTGCGAATTTGGGTCTGGGGATAGCGAATACAGTTATGAAGTCTGTCTCAATTAGTACAAAGTTAGCAGAATTACATCAAACAGAGACCTCGGCTAATACAGGTGTTCTGGCTGCTACACTATCAAAAACGCGAAAGGTAGGATTTGATATCATAAACACCCCCAACAACAGTACTCAAAATAATTCCGGGATGGATGCAAACATTCGCGACGGTATTTTCGCATAAATTGGAGGCTTTACATGTCAGATAACAATATTTTTTCATATTCAAATAATTCTAACGGTTTTATATCTGCAGATGTTAATGAGAAAAATGGTTGCTTTAGTTTTGTGGCTAAACTCGTTGAGATAAAAGCAAATAATCTCGCAGGCCCAAGAATGGAGTTGTCACTACAGTTCGCGCAATATAATAATAAAGATACAGGTTTTGGACCTGGATTGAGTGCTTCATTGCCTTACATTGATCTGACTCAGCATATCTTTGCTAATGATAGAGGGGCTATTGTAAAGTTAAACAGTTCAAATTCGAAGCCAGATGAACCCTGCCTGCTCGATTTCAAATTAACAAGAACAGGCACAAGTGAGTACAGAGTAATATATAAGGATGGTACTCAAGACTTTTATAAGGTAGTCACTGGTTCAGTCTGTGCAGTTTTAACTCGTCGTGAGAACAACCTTGGTAATGGAATAAACATCGAGTGGACACCAGCAGGAAAACTAAGAAGAATAAGCGATGATCTTGGAAAAGAGTTTTTGTCTTTTAATCAAGCTCAGGATCAAGATAAGAGAGAGATCTCAATATATGGCGGGAAAGCATTCGTTTTTACTTCCCATTCACTCAATAAACATATTATTACTCTACCATATGAGCATTCTGGTGAATGGGGAAATGCTCCTAGATATGAGATTTCGCGTTCACCAGACCAAATTGTGAAAACGTACTATATTATTAATAAAATCCTTATGCCTGATGGTTCTTTACATGAACTTAAATATATAAGATTGAAAATGCCAGCTGGTGCTCCTAGTGCTTCTTTGCCGGCTGTTTCCATCCACAAAGTAACTAAAGGCAATGAGAATATTAAATATTATGAATATGAATACACTTCAGCAGATCCACTTATAGGTGATAATAATGCATATGGGCGAAATGCCAATGTATCATTTCTCCCATTCAGTGATCCACTATATTCATATTCGAAATCGTATTATTATATGGTGAAAAAAACACAGCTAGATCATCTAGATAATAAGATGACTACCACATTTAAATATGACAAGTTTCATAACCTAGTGAAGTCTGAGACAATCTACATGGGGTGCACTAAGACAGATAGCTATGAATATTCTGTCAATATGTCAGGTAATGTCAGTGCACAACAACCAACATTTAAACTTATTAAAACTCATTTGTGCAAATATGAGGGAGCTAACGGTTCTTTTGAGGAAAGATTTGACTATAGCTACGATGATTATGGCAATATCTTAGAAGAAATAGAACGTCAAAAAGAGAAGAAGATTGTTTATGAGTATTATGATACGCTCCAACAAGCGGAGGCAGATCACTGCCCTCAATATCCTTTTGTTACCTTTATGAAGAGTCAGACCGTTTTTGATCTCAAGAATGGGCACTCACGTATTGTATCATCACGTAGTTATACTCATATCGATTCTGAAAAACCACTAAGTATATTTATTTCTGAGGACCATAATCCTTACACTGGTCTGAAAACTAGCTATTCTTATGACAAGAATGGCAGGCAAATCAATTTGAACATTAAAAACGGAGATTTTACTCGCAGTGATAATCTGACCTATAGCTATACAAAATCAAATCTGGTCGTTGAACAATCAAGTAATCCAAGTGATGGATATAATGATCCAATTTACGAACGGCATATCTATGACCTTCTAACCGAGAACATTGTTGAATATCATCAACAAGGGTCAACTGTTAGTTATGAATATTTATTCGATGGTCGATTGAAAACTGAAACTGTTGCACCAGGAACAGAGTTTAGTTGTAGTCGTCATTATTTATATAATGACATTGAAAACTCAATAGTAATCATTGATCATGCAGATAATCAGAAAAAAGTTTTTTTTGACATTAACGGAAATGTTCTTGCCACATACTTTACTATTCCTGGTGTTGTCAGTGACTTCCTGTCTGAAAAGTCTCTCTATAATAGTATGGGGCAACGTTATCGTACTATTTCATATGATTTTGACATTAAGAACAATGAGACGAAATGGGAAAGTGTGACTAATTTCATTTATAATGGATGGGGTGGCATTGAGAAGGTTATTGAACCAGATGGAAAAATTTCTTTCGATTATTCTGACCCAAGCACTAACATTAACCATAAAGGTGTTTTGGGTCTTTCTTACGAAAAGTCGATGATGGATACGATAGAAAGAACCATTACTAGAAATAAGTATGACAATGTTGGTAATTTGATGTCATCAATGGTGGTCAAGCATAACTGCTTTGATGAGACATTAGAAACTAGCGATAGTAATGGTGTACATACATCTTTTATTTATGATAATTTTGGTCGTATTTCCAGTTTAGTCACCTCCGCAGAAGATGGCTCATCAGTGATACGTAAAGAAGTGAGGAATATATATTCCCCTTATGATATGACTGGTGAATGTATAGAAGCTGTAATTGGCAACGATAGAGAAGTCGGTCGCCGTGATTTTGATGGGCATGGTCGGGTCAGAACAGAGTTTGTAAATAATGAGAAAACGTCGTTTTCTTATGAGCCTGGTTCTCTCTTTTATAATCGAATTATAAAAAATGATGCTGATGTGATTGAAGCTAAATATAATAATAGCTTAGGCGTTTATGAAAAAGTAGGTAACAATAATAAGGAGTACCATAATCGGACTGGTGCCGTTCTTTTCGCCGATCGGAGTGATGTTGATGCGGCGTTGTCATTCGATTATCGTTTTGACGGACTACTAATTAGAGAGACAAGTGTTTATGGTGATAATATACATGAGTACTCATTTAAGGGACTGCCACTTAGAAGCCAGTTCTGTGATGGTTCTAGTAAAGTAATTACATATGATTCTAACCAAAGAATATCATCTATTATTGAACCTACAAATTCTATATATTACGATATGTATGATGAGTTTTCCAGACCATTGAAAATTCGTTCAGTAGGTGAGAATAATTTCATAATAACTCATGATTATTCACATCTTCCTTATTCTTATACATCGAGGACTGAGTGTGATGGGAATGTATTGATTGAGTGTTGCAATTATACTAATGAATCTAGGCTCAGCAAAAAGTCAACAGATTTCAATGGTGCTATTCTTGATGAGAGCTATGCCTATGATCCTTTAGGAAGGCTTATTACATATGTTGTTGATGGAACAAGAAAACCTAGAGACCAGAAAGGAAATATGATAAGTAAACAAGAGTTCATCTATGACTCTTATGATAATATCACCCAGGTAACTACAGTATTTGAAAACAATGAAAAAAATATTGAAACATTCGTATATGATGACATAAATCCTACAAAGTTAGTTATGATCAAAAATTCTAACGTAGAATATTCTGATTATGAGCTTGAAGGGGAATATGATAAAAACAACAATCTCTTGGTAGATGAAACAGGAAACCAATTCACTTATAACATATATGGTGAGTTGAGAGAAGTCCGTGACAGTAGTGGAAAGTTCTTGTGCTCATATGAATATGATGCACTCGGTCGTATTCTATACCAACGATTAGCAGATCAACCACTCATTCAGTATAAATTTAACGAAGGACGTCTATTGTCACTAGAGCAAGGTCGTGGTGAGATTATTTTTTCCTATTTAGGTAATAAACCTATAGGTAATGTGAAGAATCTGGATGGTAATAGCTCTCATTATAACTACATTACAGATATGAATAATTCACCTCTACGGATAATTAAGGATAAGGAAACTACGCTATCTATTGATTACACATATACAGCATATGGTCATCGTGAAGTAATATAAACTGAATCATGTCATGATAATGTGGCGCTGAATAACAGCGCCATTCTAACTATTTATCGTAATAATATTCTTAGCAAGTCAATAGAATGTAAATAAATAGATGCTTGAATAAGCTAAATGTAAGACTGTATTTGATGGTATAATAGCTCATAGGAACATTGATGTACCATAAAGAAGAAATACCCAAGCATATTGAATTGGCGATATGGCTAAAAAATATGAATCGATTTGTTTTTCTTGATGAAATCATGAGCGCTCAAAGTTTATCAAGAGGTCGCGTTTATGTTTTGTTAGATAGGATGTCAAAAGAAACACAGTATATAAAGATAGATAAGAGGAGGTTTAAAACACTTGTTCAATGGAAAATACAAATAATGGTTAGTTGGATTGACATGCAATACTTTTCTGACAAGTATAAATATCATACTTCTATTAGGTCATCTGTCTGGTCATTACTAACCAGTAAAAGATGGTCTGATTTACTTACGGAATTTGAATCAGGTAACTATTACTTTAACTCTATGGAATAGTTGGTGATGTGTACAGAGTGTGTGATTCATAGAGATCACATCGGCGTTGTTGCCTAAATAGATGCAGCTTGAATAGAACTAACTGAGGGCGCGGTGATCTGATCCCCACCATCCCCTTCAAGTCTGCATCATGTGTACAGATCTAGTTATCACCTGACACCGGCCTCAAACCGGTGTCTTGTTTACGCTACTTTAGTGCGCACTTCCTTCGGTATCAATTTCAGACCCTTCTTGAACATGGAGTAGGGGGTTTGACCCTCCATCATCCTGCCTTGATGTGGCCGCTGGGTGTTGTAGTGCTCCAGGTAGCTATCCAGGTCTGTCTGCATCTGCTCTACCGACTCATACCAGGTCGTTCTCCCCTTGATACGGAAGTGTTCATCCAGCAGTGTGCTATGCAGCCGCTCGATAAAGCCGTTGCTCTGCGGCCTGCGCACCTTGGTGGTTCGGTGCTCAATCCCCTCCAGTTGCAGGAACAGCTCGTAGGGATGGTGGTCAGGGCGCCCACAGAACTCGCGCCCGTTATCCGACAGGATGGTATAGACCCGTGCCTCGTGGGTTTCAAAGAATGGCAGCACCGTTTCGTTAAGCACATGGACCGAGGTGATGGGCAGTTTGCTGGTGTATAGCCGCCCCCAGGCGTGGCGGCTATAGCAGTCCAGCACGGTTTGCAGATACACCTTACCGACCCCCTTGAGCGCGCCGACGAAGAAGGTGTCGACCGCCACCAGCTCCCCGGTGTAGTGGACCTCAATCTGGCGTTCTCGGAACTCGGGACTGAATCGCTCTAACAGGCGAATTTGCTCGTCATTGAGCTCAATGGTCTGCTCACGGTGGGTTTTCTCGAGGCGCAACAAGCGGTCGTGTTTAGAGAGCAAGTCGTGACGTTGCCACACACCACGCACGCCGCCGGCACTGACATTGATGCCTTGCAGAGCCAGTTCTTGGGCGACCCGCAGCGGGCCATGAGTTGGTCTGGTGAGGGAGTAATCGAGTATGGCCTGTTCAATCTCGGGAGCGACCCGATTGGGATGAGCCCCTTTACAGCCGGGCAATTTGTCGAGCAATCCCTCGGCGCCATAGGTCTGGTAATTACGGCGAATTTCGTAGAACTGCTGACGGCTGTAGCCGATGAGCTTGCAGGCTTTGCTGACATTATTGAGCTCTTTGGCAAGCTCTAGCAGGCTGAGTTTGCGACGTGCTACTTTCTCGTTGGTGGTCATACGGTGACTCCAGATAACACGGTAGGGGTACCGTTTTGTTATCCGGTTTG
>NZ_CAWNZT010000220.1:0-4613 GCF_963878965.1 Aeromonas sp. HMWF015
ATTATGCAGTTATCTACCCCGATCCCTTTGTCAAAAGAAGATTTTAAACAATATCTGGATGTTGAGTTTTTCGATATCTTAATCGATAAAATGACGGGCGAGTGGCAACAGGAGTTCTCATCTAGAAATGAGATTAATCAATTAATGCTGCGTAACTTTGGTTATCTCGCACAGATTGCAGGAACTCGTCAAAAACATATATCCCAGATTATGATTGGCTCAATGAACTATGTGTTTACTATATTGAGTTCAATTCTCTATTCTTTTGATGGAGAGGAGAAAACGATGGAGCTGATGAGACCAGCAATCAGTTTATGGTTAGACTTTTTGACGAAAATAAAAGAGATGTACCCAAGAGCTTTCGATAGTGTTGATATGATTGATAATGAATTCATGTCCTTTTTTAGAAAAGAATGATTTTTATTATGTAGTGAACAAGGCGTTATTCTTTATTATGGGAGGCAAAAGCCTCCCTTTTTATATCAGTAATTCCTTTGGAGATATGGATTTTTTGCATCAAGAAGCCGTGAGTCTTTTTTCAATAGTTGAACAGAAACCAATGCATCTGGCTCCAGCTCATTGGTGCCATCATGATGTTTGATGTGCTCAAATATTCGACAATAGCTTGGGTGCCAACTGAACATACTACTGTAATTCATTTTATAGCTAAATAGGTTGGCATGATGTTGGTAGTCATTTCGATAGTGCCCTGTCGGAGGACAAAAATCGTAAACAGCCATTACGCCCTTGTCTACGAGCAATCTGTCACTATTAGCCGCAATGGTGAATAAATCTTGTGGATCGCATAGATATAAACAAAAACCGAAAATAATCAGGTCGACAGGTTTAATATCAGGTAAACCATCTGCAGTTCCAACGCTCAGATTTAATTCGGGATAGCTCTTAGCCCCATCCTCAATCGCTGTTTGTGATGGATCTATTCCATAGCAGGTGGCACCATAATAATTAGCCAGTTGTGCCAATCGCCAACCATTGGCGCAGCCAATTTCAAGGATTCGTTTCGGTTGGTAGTCGATACTTTGTAGTGCTATGAATATAGGGTCATTACTCAGAGCTTTTTGATTGATGCAGAATTTATTCCTCTCATACCATGCATCAGCCTCTTCTTTCATGAATACGTTTTTTTGTTTCATATAACATACCCTGTAATATGAGCGTTATAATATAATGCTTTAAGGTTTTATAAAAAATCATCGATATGAACGGCCTTTCCACGATTAATATCTTGGCGAGCTTTTTTCCCTAATATTTGTGGCAATGCTTCAGGTGGCAACCCATAGCCTGGCCGGATCCGTCGGATGTGTTCCGGCTTTATGATGGTGCCCGCAGGGATGTCGGTAACAAAATACAAAGAACGACGAAATCTCAGGTTTGCCTGCTCAGCCTGGTTGTCACCACTTTCTCCTGATCCTAACGCTTGCCAGCAGCGTTTTGCCTGGCTGCAGAGCTCTTTAAGTTCACCTGGTTCAAGTGAGAACTCGGCATCCGGGCCGCCATCAGCGCGAGCCAAGGTCAGGTGTTTCTCGATGGCCACAGCGCCCAATGCTATTGCCAGCTGAGCGGCGGTATTTCCCAGCGTGTGATCAGAGAGACCAACGGGTACTGAAAATGTCTTTGCCAAGCGGGTAATCCGCTTGAGATTGATATCAGCAAGAGGGGTTGGGTAGCCACTGACACAATGAAGCAGCAGGATCTGTGAGCAACCATTTTCACGCAAAATAGTCATTGCCTTGGCAATTTCATCTTCAGTTGACATGCCAGAAGAGATAATGACCGGCTTTCCTTGCTGAGCTATGTAACTGAGCAGGGGAAGATCGGTAATTTCGAATGAGGCAATTTTGTATGCGGGAGTACCCAGCTCCTCCAAAAAATCAACAGCACTCTCGTCGAAGGGCGTGGAGAAAATAGTCAATCCGCGTGACTTTGCTCGTTCAAAGAGAGGCTGGTGCCATTCCCATGGGGTATGGGCCAGGGTGTAGAGATCGTAAAGGGTATGGCCATCCCATAAACCTCCCTGAATATGAAAATCCGGTAGATCACAGTCGATTGTCATGGTGTCAGCTGTATAGGTTTGCAGCTTGATGGCATCAGCTCCCGCATCGGCAGCCGCATCTACCAGTGCCAGTGCCCTCTCCAGCTGGCCATTATGGTTGCCGGATAGTTCAGCAATGACGTATGGCGGGCTATTTGGGCCTATCTCGCGGCCATTAATAGTGAACTGAGGCATGAAACGTCTCCTTGGGAGAAAAATGAAACCAGTTCTGTGAGCTACTGCACTGATATCCAATTGACCGGAAGAGAGCCAGAGAGCCCTGGTTTTCAGGGCTGATATAGGCGTGAAAGGTGAACCAAGGGAAAAGTTGGTGCAACAGATTAAGAGCCCGTTTGCCATGCCCTCGTTGGTGTTGCTCGGGGTCAACGTAGATAGAAACTTCGTTATACCTGTCTGGCTCACAGGCTTCATCCAGCCTCACGACGGCGCAAGGACCTGTGGCTGACATAACCTTGAACAGCCAGCGCTGAGGGTTCTGCAAAGCTCCGTGTAACCAGATTTTATGTTCACTGAGGGGAGGACAATCGGTACTTCGGCTATAGCGGCGAGTTACCGCATCCTGTTGCCACTGCCATATCCACTCTGCGTCTTCTTCTGTGATTGGCTGCAGCCAGTATGAGTGCTGCTGCGATGTGAGCTTCTGCAACAAACGCTGTGCTCCCGTGCCATCACAAAGTGCGGCGCCATGCTCGCCGAGTTGCTGCAATGTCTCTTGATTGGGCCAGTAAAGTAACAGCTGTTGTAGCAGTTGCTCATCATCCAGCATTCTCAGATCGCCAAGCCATATCACGGCATTTGCCTGTGCTAGCCGTCTGGCATTTTCCAGTTGGTTGTCGGCAAGAGTGAATAGCAGGGTAGGCAGAGCCAAGGTAGCGCGCTCCCAGCAACTGGTTCCTCCAGCACCGATGGCGAGATCGGCCTTCAACATCAATTCGGCCATGTTGTTTGCATCGAGGTGCAATTTGACGTGATGGCGACTTTTTGCCATGACCTCTTTAAGTGCATCGATATGAGGGGCTTTGCTTGCCAATACCAGATCAATTTCCAATATAGGGATGGGCAGTTGATCGATCAGGGGCAGAATCCGGGACAGATGATTGTCGCTGTCCATTGCTCCCAAGGATAGCAGCAGTCGTCTGATCCTGCTATTTGAAGCTCTTCTGGCCAGCGCGGTAGGCCGTAGCTTGGCAAACTCTGGTCGCAGTGGCGCATAACCAGGGCCCAGCAGAGGCACTTCTGCAAATAGGCTCTCACCATAGTCGGCTGGTTGCCGGTAAGGGGTCATATCAAGCAACCGGGTTGCTTCATGAGGTCTGTCAGCCAGATCGTCGATAACCAGTTGTTGGGGGAAGAGGGCAGCCAGCGGCTGCTCCCAACGGCGATCCAGCTGATAGTGATCCACAATCAGCCAATCACTGCCTCCCCACCCCATGATGGCGCGATAGAGCGAGCGCCAGTCAGGTTGTGCGGGAAGCAGCGTCAGACCATGCTGGCGAGCAATGACTTGAGTGCCATCAAAGCCAGGCAAATCGGCACAAAAGAAGTGGCACTCGTCACCTCGGCTGGCTGCAAGATCAGCGATGCTAAGGCACCGCATGAGATGACCTGCGCCTATTGTCGTACTGGCATCACATCGGAACAGCAACCGCATCAGCGTACCCGGAATACGGGTTGAATGGACTCGCCATCAAGCGCACTGGCCAGTGTCAGATCTCTATCGTGGCGAATGAGCACTGGCAGTATGTCGCGATAGGCGGCCAGCAAAGCGGCCACATCCTGTTCGCTGTGGGCCAGATTCATATTGTGACTGCCAAGGGTGAGGATCCCTCGCTTGCACAACTCCTGGATCAGATAGCTCTTGAGAAGCCAGGTAGAGTGGTTTACTGAATCCGCAACCAGCAGAAAGCTCCAGCTCGGATGTCCGGCGGTATGCAGCCAGTCCGGGGCATCGATCTCTTTTAGCAAGCTATCGAGCCCATCCAGTACCTGTTGTCCCCTCTCTGCAAGCCTTTTTGGTACATCCAGTCGCCGCATCTTTTTGATGACGGCGTTGGCCGCAGCGAGGGCAATTACATCCCCGCCGAAGGTGCCGGAGAAGAAGATATCTTCCATCCGTTTCATATATTGGTGGCGGCCAACAACGGCGGAAATCGGGAAACCATTGGCCATGCCTTTGCCGAACGCAGCAAGATCCGGCGTCACACCAAAGAGGCTCTGTGCCCCGCCCAAGTGGTAGCGAAAACCGGTAATGGTCTCATCAAAGATGAGTAGTGCGCCATGGGCATCGCAGAGTTGGCGCAGACCAGGCAGAAAATCTGGGGTTGGCCAGGTTACATTCATCGGTTCCAGAATGACGGCTGCAAACTCGCCCGGGTGAGCTTCCAGCAGGCACTGCAGCGAGGCAAGATCGTTGTAGTCAAATCTGTGGGTCAGCTCTCTCACGCACTCGGGGACCCCCAAATGGCGGGTGGTCGAGCCGATGTACCAGTCTTGCCAGCCATGATAGCCACAGACGGCTACCCGCTCGCGGCCTGTGACT
>NZ_CAWNZT010000220.1:4725-8117 GCF_963878965.1 Aeromonas sp. HMWF015
GCGGCGCCATAGGGGAAACAAAGGCGACTTTTGGAGAAGGTTTGGGAGCCGAGTGGAATGCTCTGTTCCGCACGTGCCGAGAGAGCAAGTGAATGTTGATAACGTGAGGTCATATATGATTCTCCTTGGCCAGCGAATTAGCCAATCCTTCGTTGCGCTTGTGCCGGGTATTAAGTGTTGTCAGCTCCGGCTGCTGCGCCAGCAGGGCGAGGATATCGTCGGTCGTAAAGGTTGGGTTGGCAGGATAGAGAGTCTGATAAATTCGCTCTACCAGTTCAAAGTCGGCAGGCTCATCGACAGTCCAGCGCAAGTGGGCCAGCGAAGGCGAGCGCTGCAGTTCGCCGATAGAAAACTGTTCGGAATGACAGCGAACGTAATAGGTGACATGTTCCCGCTCGGTCTGCGTGGCGGCCTTTTCCTGCAAGGTTGCCAGAGTCGCTCCACTCATGATCTCGGCATCCAGCCCATCCGGATAACTAGGATTGCCGCAGTTGCTGCTGTAGTCGAACTTGCCCGAGAGATGGAGGGCTATCAGCTCGTCTATTACCATAGGGTCAGCCAGTGGGCAGTCACCGGTGAGACGCACAACATGGGTCGGACTGTAGGGTTGGGCCGCCAGATAGAAACGCAACAACACATCGTCAAGAGGACCGCAGAAACAGGGGATATTCAACCTCTCGCACAGCTCGGCAATGGCGCGATCTTCCGACTGATCGCTGGTGGCAACCAACAGTTTATCCAGCAGCTTGCTCTGTTGCAGCCGTTCAATCTGCCTTGCCAGCATGGGTTCGCCCAGCAGTTCCTTTAGTACCTTGTTGGGCAGGCGGGAAGAACTGGTTCTGGCCTGTAGAATACCCAAGATCATCGTGTTCTCCAGAGTCCGGGGTTGATAAGTTCCTGTTCCATAGACGCCAGGTGTGCGATATCGGCCTCGTAGCACTCGTGCTGTACTTGACTGGCCGCAACGATGGCGGCCAGCTCTTGGGCATGACAAACACCGACAACAAAGCGGCTCACCTGTGGTAGGGCTGTCATGATGGAGAGGGCTCTGCCAAGCGGGGCCACCGAGGGATGCCAGTGGTCAAACCGTTCAAGTGCGGTAGCGAAACGCTGAAAATAGTCAGGTCGCTGCGCTGGTTGCATCAATAACAGGCCCTGTAAAAAGAGCGAGCGAACATGGATTTCACATCCCATATCTACCAGTTTGTCGAGCCATCCAGTGCGTAAAAAGCGTTGATCGAGCAAATTGGCAGGTAATTGCACCAGTTCCAGAGGATAGCCAGCTGCGCTCCAGGTATCGAGCTCCTCCGGGGAGTAGACGGAGATCCCGAGTTTTCCGATCGCGCCCTGTTGCTGCAAATCGGTGAGTAACTCGAACAAGGCAGGTGAGGCATCTTGGCTACGGTGCAGCAGCAAACCATCGAGCCGTTTTCGCCCCAGCCAATGCAAGCTGTTGTTGAGCGCTGCCTTAACATCGGACAGCGGTAGCCCTGGTGCCAGCTTGTCGATGAGAGTGAAGTCGGTGATATCTCTTTGCCCCAGCCTCTGCTCGGCATTGCCATAGGCTTGCGCCGTATCCAGGGTATCGATACCTGCTTGACGAGCTAACGCAATGATCGCGTCGAGTTCCTCATCGCTGACTTGTCCGTCGTGATTGCTGATCCCGTAATCCAGACCGAATTGCACTGTGCCCAGAGCTAGCCGCATAGAGCCTGCTCCAGCGCATTTACGACCTGTTGCTGCTCTGAGAGAGTCAGAGCCGGGAACAGTGGAAGAGAGATTGCTCCCTGATAGTAGGCTTGTGCGCCCAGATAGGCTGCTGGGTCATGTCCCAGCCCACGGTAGTAGGGCTGGGCTGGGATAGGAATATAGTGAACGTTGACGCCAATGCCGGCAGCACGCAGGCGGGCAAACACCTGATCGCGTTCAGCCACCTGAATGACATAGAGGTGATAACCGCTCTGGCGATTATTACTCTGCTGCAACGGCTGGACTGGCAAGGGGGATAACAGCGCGTCATATCGCCTGGCAAGTTCACGACGCTGGGTAATGAACTGATCAAGACGGCTCAACTGACTAAGCCCTAGTGCCGCCTGAATGTCGGTCAAGCGATAGTTGAAGCCCAGAAGTTGTTGTTCGTAATACCACTCTCCGGGAGAGGGCATGAGCAGCGCTTGCGGATCTCGAGTGATTCCATGGCTGCGATAGAGTCGCAATTTGTCGGCCAGCACCTGATCCCGGGTGGTGACAGCGCCTCCTTCTGCGGTCGTAATCGGTTTGACCGGATGAAAGCTGAAGACCGTCATATCGCTGTGACGGCAACTACCGATAGGTGACCCCTGATAGTGGGCACCCAGTGCATGGCAGGCATCCTCGATCAGAACGATTCCGTACTGGCGACAGAGCGCACCGATCTCTTCGAGATCGCAGGGCTGTCCGGCCAGATGTACAGCAATCAGCGCTTTTGGAAGGGAGTGGGTGCGCATAGCTTGCTGCAGTTTTTTATCCAGTGCCACTACATCGAGGTTACCGGTAGCAGGGTCAACGTCGACAAAATCAACGTTGGCATTGCAGTATCGAACGCAGTTCGCTGAGGCAACAAAACTGACCGCAGAAACCCAAACTGTATCTTTGGCGCCAATATCCAGAACTGCGCAGGCCAGATGAAGCGCAGTGGTGCCGTTACTGCAAGCAACCACATGCGGCACTTGGCAGTAATCGGCCAGTCCTTGTTCGAAAGCGGGAACAGCTTGGCCTTGGGTCAGATAATCAGATTTCAGTACGGCAACGACGGCTTCTATATCGGCATCGCTGATCGATTGGCGGCCATAAGGGATCATTCGGACAATACCTGCTGGTTCATGCTCTGTAGTTCGGCTATCGACAGAAAGTGCTGATTATTTAGGGAATTGTATTCAAAGCCCGGTGCAACCAGTGTGGCTGTTTCACCCAGAGCATTAACGCTGAAATCATTGTTGCGGCTGGTGAAACTGATGCTGGGTGCAATCACGTAGTAATCGTTGAACTCATAAGTGTGGAAAGAGTCGTCAGCCGGACACATCACCTCGTGCAGCTTCTCCCCCGCACGGATGCCGATGATCTCCTGCTTAAGGGTCGGAGCCATGGCTGCCGCCAGATCGGTGATCTTGACCGACGGGATTTTCGGCACGAACAGTTCGCCACCGCGCATACGCTGGAAGTTGCTAAGAACAAAATCTACGCCTTGCTGCAAGGTCAGCCAGAAGCGGGTCATCTCGGGGTGGGTGATAGGCAGCGTACTGGCGCCGCTCTTGATCAGATTGTCGAAGAAGGGAACCACGGAGCCCCTGGAGCCGACCACGTTGCCATAACGTACCACCGAGAAGATGGTCGGGTTCTTGCCCGCCATATTG
>NZ_CAWNZT010000221.1:0-6264 GCF_963878965.1 Aeromonas sp. HMWF015
GGTTCCGCCATCGCCTCCAGCTCCCTGGTGACCGAATGGGTCAAGGGCAAGACCCTGGACGAAGCGGCTGGCATCAAGAACACAGATATCGCTGAAGAGTTGGCCCTGCCACCGGTGAAGATCCACTGCTCCATTCTGGCTGAGGACGCCATCAAGGCCGCCATCGCCGATTACAAGCAGAAGAAAGGTCTCTAAGCGCCGGAGAGCAGTATGGCTATTACCATGACAGATGCCGCCGCGGCACGGGTTTCCTCTTTTCTGGCTAACCGGGGCAAGGGCATTGGCCTGCGCCTCGGCGTCAAAACCACCGGCTGCTCCGGTCTGGCCTACGTGCTTGAGTTCGTTGATGAACTGACCGATGAGGATCAGGTATTCGAGCAGCAGGGCGTCAAGATTATTGTCGATGCCAAGAGCCTGATCCATCTGGATGGCACCGAGCTGGATTTCGTCAAGGAGGGCCTCAACGAGGGCTTCCAGTTCAACAATCCCAACGCCAAAGGCGAGTGTGGTTGCGGCGAAAGCTTCAGTGTCTGAGATGTTTGACGTCAATGATCCTTCGTCTGTGGTTGAGCGGGTTGCCCATGACCCGTTCAACCACATCTCATTTGCCAGGGGCGAGTGAGGTAGTGGCGAACGTTTCCAAGAGGTTTGCATGAATCATTTCGAGCTGTTTGGGCTGGTTGAAGGCTTTGAGCTCGATACCCGTCAGTTGGCTGATACCTACCGCCAGCTGCAAACCCAATTCCATCCTGATCGTTTTGCCACCGCCCCCGAACGGGAGCAGCTGGCTGCGGTGCAACGTGCCGCCCAGATCAACGAAGCATTCACCACCCTCAAGGCGCCGCTGCGTCGTGCAGAATATCTGCTCTCCCTGCGTGGCACCGATATCCGTGGTGAACTGCAGACTCTGCAAGATACCGCGTTTCTGATGCAGCAGCTGGAGTGGCGCGAGCGTCTGGCCGATCTGAAAGATGACGCAGACCCTGAGCGCGCCATCAAGGATTTTCGCAGCGAGATCAGGCATGATCACCAGATGTTGATGCAGCAGCTGACCGAGTCTCTTGCCGCCGGCAGAGATCTCGTTGCCGCTGATTGCGTTCGCAAACTCAAGTTTGTCGACAAGCTCCTCGAAGAGCTGGAACGATTCGAAGACTCGCTTCTCGAGTCTTGATCCTTTAACGCTGGAAGTTTCATTACCCATGGCATTACTGCAAATCGCCGAACCCGGCCAGAGCGCTGTTCCTCATCAGCACAAACGTGCCGTCGGCATCGATCTCGGCACCACCAACTCTCTCGTCGCTGCGGTTCGCAGCGGTCACGCCGATACCCTTTGCGATGAGCAAGGGCGCGACCTGCTCCCGTCAGTGGTGCACTATCAAAGCGACGCCATTCGAGTGGGGATTGATGCCAAGCGCGAAGCGGCGCTCGATCCTCACAACACCATCGTCTCGGTCAAACGGATGATGGGCAAGGCGCTGGCCGATATCGATACCCGCCAGCAGCCTTACCAGTTTGTTGCCGCCGACAATGGCATGCCGCAACTGCAAACCCGTCAGGGACTGGTCAATCCGGTGCAGGTATCGGCCGAAATTCTCAAAAAGCTGGCCGAGCGTGGCGCCCAGACACTCGGGGGCGATCTCGATGGCGTGGTCATTACCGTGCCCGCCTATTTCGATGATGCCCAGCGTCAGGGGACCAAGGATGCGGCTCGTCTGGCCGGTCTGCACGTACTGCGTCTGCTCAACGAGCCGACCGCGGCCGCGATTGCCTATGGCCTTGACTCCGGTCAGGAAGGGGTGATCGCGGTTTACGATCTGGGGGGCGGCACCTTCGATATATCCATCCTGCGTCTGCACCGCGGTGTGTTTGAAGTGATGGCGACCGGCGGCGATTCCGCCCTCGGCGGTGATGATTTTGATCACCTGCTGGCGGACTGGATCAAGGAGCAAGCGGGCCTCTCCGGCGAGCTGGATGCCCATCTGCAGCGCGAGCTGCTGGATGTGGCCGCTGCCGTCAAACACGGCCTGACCGATGCCGAGCAGGTGGCGTGCACCTTTGCTGGCTGGCAGGGTTCAGTGAGCCGTAGCCAGTTTGATGAACTCATCACCCCGCTGGTGAAACGGACCTTGCTGGCTTGTCGCCGCGCCCTGCGCGATGCCGGTCTCGAGCAGGTTGAAGTGCTGGAAGTGGTGATGGTCGGTGGCTCCACCCGGGTGCCGCTGGTGCGTGAACTGGTGGGCGAGTTCTTCCAGCGTACGCCGCTGACCAGTATCGATCCTGACAAGGTGGTCGCCATTGGCGCCGCCATCCAGGCCGATATTCTGGTGGGCAACAAGCCCGATGCCGAGATGCTGCTGCTGGACGTTATCCCCTTGTCGCTGGGTCTGGAGACCATGGGTGGCCTCGCCGAGAAGGTGATCCCGCGCAACACTACCATCCCGGTTGCCCGCGCCCAGGAGTTCACCACCTTCAAGGATGGTCAGACCGCCATGGCCATTCACGTGGTACAGGGTGAACGCGAGCTGGTGGCCGATTGCCGCTCCCTGGCCCGCTTTACCCTGACCGGTATTCCGCCGATGGCAGCCGGCGCCGCCCATATTCGCGTCACCTTCCAGGTGGATGCGGATGGTCTGCTCTCGGTCAGCGCCATGGAGAAATCCTCCGGCGTGCAGGCCGAGATCCAGGTCAAGCCCTCTTACGGGCTGGCGGAGCAGGATATCCTCAACATGCTGAGTGCCTCCATCGAGAATGCCCAGCAGGATATGGATGCCCGCATGCTGGCCGAGCAGCAGGTTGAAGCCGACCGGGTGGTCGAGAGTCTCAATGCGGCGCTGGCCGCCGATGGCGATGCCCTGCTCAATGCTGCCGAGCGTGCCGAGATTGATGCCGCCATCGCCCATCTGCTGACCATGCGCAACAGCGGCGCAACCCATCAAATCAAAGAAGCCATTGAGGCAGCCGATGCTGTCAGTGGCGAGTTTGCAGCCCGCCGGATGGACGCCTCCATCCGCAAGGTGCTGACCGGACAAAACGTCAACAAGGTGTAATATGCCAAAACTGATCATTCTTCCTCATCCCGTACTCTGTCCGGATGGCGCCGCCCTCGAGGGGCAAAGCGGCGAGACCATTCTGGATGTGGCGCTGCGCAACGGTATCGAAATCGAGCATGCCTGCGAGAAATCCTGTGCCTGCACCACCTGCCACTGCGTGGTGCGCGAGGGCTTTGACTCGCTCGAGCCAAGTGACGAGCTGGAAGACGACATGCTGGACAAGGCGTGGGGGCTGGAGCCGGAATCCCGTCTTAGTTGCCAGGCAAAATTGGCGGATGAGGATCTGGTGGTGGAACTGCCCAAGTACACCCTGAACCTTGCCTCTGAACGCCATTAATTACACATGAGTGAATTGCACGTGCAGCATCCTGTGGTGCTTCGGTGATATGGTGGAAGGCCGTGACCCTCGGGGGCACGGCCTTTTTTGTATTCGTTATTCTCTCTTTGCCAATAAGCTCTTTCCCATAAAGAGTGCTTATACATAGTGCCAGTAAAAAGGAAGCAAACACGATGGCTGACATGATGAAGGTAGCGTTATCCACCCAGGCTGCGGCCGCTTATTGGGGCGAAGGCGCCCAGCTCAGTTTCAATGGCGACGAGGCACTGATCCATCTTGGTGCCGCCGGTCAGGAGAAGGATGTTCTGCGCACCGTTCAGCGCGCCGCCCGTCGCCTCGAATCGAGCGGGATCAAGCGGGTGACGCTGGTCGGTGAAGGCTGGGATCTGGAGCGTCGCTACGCGTTCGCCCAGGGGTTCTACGCCGCCAAGGGAGCGCGTGAACTGGATTTCGGCCAGCAGAGCGACGCGGAAGCCCGTGAACTGGATGCGCTGCTCAAGGCGGCTCGCTGGGTACGTGATATCACCAATGGCTGTCCGGAAGAGATCTACCCCATGAGTCTGGCGGAATCGGCCCTGTTGCTCATTCGTGGTCTGGCCGGGGATCAGGTTACAGCTCGCATCACCGCCGGTGAAGCGCTGCGCGAGTCCGGCCATATCGGGATCTGGTCGGTTGGCCGTGGCAGCGAGCGCGAGCCTGTGCTGCTGGAGCTCGACTACAACCCGACCGGGGATCGCAATGCCCCCGTGGTGGCGGCGCTGGTGGGCAAGGGGATCACCTTTGATTCCGGTGGCTACTCCATGAAGTCCTCTGACAACATGCTGCCGATGAAGTCCGATATGGGCGGCGCTGCCATGGTGACCGGCGCGCTGGCGCTGGCTATCAGCCGCGGTCTGAACCAGCGGGTGAAGCTCATTCTCTGCTGCGCCGAGAACCTGGTCTCCGGCCATGCCTTCAAGCTGGGCGACATCCTCACCTACAAGAATGGGGTTTCGGTCGAGATCCAGAACACCGATGCGGAAGGTCGTCTGGTGCTGGCCGATGGCCTGATGGCGGCCTCCGACAGCGGTGCGGCTTATATCCTTGACGCAGCCACCCTGACCGGCGCCGCCAAGATGGCGCTGGGGCGCGACTACAATGCGGTGTTTGCCCTCGATGAGACCGAACAGCAGCGTGCGCTGGCCGCCGCCAAGGTGGAAAACGAGCAGGCGTGGGCGCTGCCGCTGGAGCCCTGGCATGCCAGCCAGCTCACCTCGGCCTTTGCCGATCTGGGCAACGTCGCCTCGGCAGAGGGCACGGCCGGTGCCACCACAGCTGCTGCGTTTCTCTCCCGCTTCGTGCGCGATGAGTGCAAGGGCTGGGTGCACCTGGATCTGGCAGCCTCTTATCAGAAATCGGGCAATGATCTCTGGGCGACCGGCGCCAAGGGACACGGTCTGCGTACCATCGCCCGCTGGCTGCAGGAGGTGACCGCATGAATGTCTGGCTGAGTCGTGAATTTGCACCGGCCGAGTGGGGGGAGGGGGCGCTGCTCTCTCACCGTGCCGACGGCATGGTGGTCCATCTGGTGACGACCAATCCGCTGCTCGATATCCAGCAGGCGGCCCGTCGCCTCTGCCAGCAGGGGATCCAGAAAGTGACCCTGGCTGGTCACTGGGAGCGTGAACAGCAGTGGGCTTTTGCCCAAGGGCTGCAAACCCCCAAGGCGGAGGTGCAACTGCAGTGGGCCATGTCCTCGGAAGAGGACAGAGAGGAGCTGGAAGCGCGTTGGCTCTGCGGCCGCTGGGTGCGCGAGATGACCAATGCCACCCCGGAGCAGTTGGGCCCGCTGGAGCTGGCGGTGGAAGCGGCCTCCTTTATTACCGAGCTGGCGCCGGACAAGGTAAGTCATCGCATTTTGAAAGGCGAAGCGCTGCAACAGGCGGGCTGGGTCGGCCTCTATCAGGTGGGTCGCGGCAGTGCGCGCGAACCGGTATTGCTAGAGCTCGACTTCAACCCGGGGCGTGACCCCAAGGCGCAGGTGGCGGCGGCGCTGGTGGGCAAGGGGATCACCTTTGACTCCGGCGGCTACTCCATGAAAAGCTCCGAGGGGATGCTCACCATGAAGTGCGACATGGGGGGCGCGGCGATTGTCACCGGTGCGCTGGCGCTTGCCATGCTGCGCGGGCTCGACAAGCGGGTGAAGCTGATCCTCTGCTGCGCCGAGAACCTGGTTTCCGGCCACGCCTATAAGCTGGGCGACATCCTCACCTACAAGAACGGTACCACGGTCGAGATTGTGAATACCGATGCCGAGGGGCGGCTGGTACTGGCCGATGGCTTGCAACTGGCGAGCGAGTCCGGCGCACCGCTGATCATCGATGCCGCAACTCTGACTGGCGCTGCTGTGATGGCGCTGGGTGGGCGCTACAATGCCCTGTTTGGCCTCGATAAAGGGCTGGTAAGCCGGGCCATGACCTATGCCGATGCCGAGCATGAGCCTGCCTGGCCGCTGCCGCTGGAGCCCTGGCACCGCCAGCAGTGCCCCTCCCATTACGCCGACACGGCCAACAGCCGTCCGGTGAAGGGGGGCGGGCCGGGTGGCGCCTCCAACGCTGCGGGTTTCCTCTCCCGTTTCGTTGCCAACGAAGTGATGGGCTGGTTGCATATCGATCTGGCCGCCTGCTTCAGTGACAACGGCGATGCCCTCTGGGCGCCGGGGGCCAATACCCTGGGGATGCGCACCATAGCGCGGGCCCTGCTGGCGGAAGCCAAATAGGCGAGACAAGGCACCTTCGGGTGCCTTTTTCATGCTGTTCGAATTGTGAACAAAATATGGGGTTTTGGCGGCTTAAGGTAACTATCGTGCGCAAGCGCACATATTTTCCGGCTCTGCTC
>NZ_CAWNZT010000222.1:0-24898 GCF_963878965.1 Aeromonas sp. HMWF015
ACGCAGCTCGGTGCTGCGGGTTGCCGAACGGTTGGCGGAGTAAGCGATGAGCGAAGTGCGTGTTCATCTGGCCAAGGAGATCGTTGCCGATCTCTGGCGGCACAAGCTGCAGATTCTTCTGTCGGTCACCGTGCTGGTTACCGCGTTTGCCGTGATCCTGGTGACCAACATGACCCGTGGTCTGACGGCCAAGCAGAACGATCTGATGGCGGAAGAGGATCGCCTCAATATCGAATGGCGCCACCTGTTGCTGGAACAGGGCACCCTGGCTGAACACTCCCGGGTGGCGAGTCTGGCGATGGACAAGTTGCAGATGGGTCGTCCGCTGGTGACCACCGAGAAGGTAATTACCCAACCATGAAACGCAAGGCTACAGCCAAAGCTGCCAAAGCGAATGTCAAAGCGCCATCGATCTATCCATGGCGCTTTCGTACGCTTGCGGTGTTTATCGGCATCGCGTTTGTGGGTCTGATCCTGCGTCTGGCCTGGATCCAGGTGATCAATCCGGATCGTCTGCGTCAGGAAGGGGACATGCGCTCCCTGCGAACCACCTCTACCCAGGCGGTGCGCGGCATGATCACCGATCGCAACGGCGAGCAGCTGGCGGTTTCGGTACCGGTCGAGGCGGTCTGGGCCGATCCCAAGACAGTACACGAATCCGGTGCCATCAATAATGAGCGAGCCTGGCTGGCGCTCTCCGCCGTGCTCAAGCTCGACATCAATACCCTCAAACACCGCATCGCCAACCCCAGCAAGCGCTTCGTCTATCTGCAGCGTCAGGTGACTCCCGCTGTGGCGGAATATATCAAGGGGCTCAAGCTGGGCGGCGTCTACCTGCGCCCCGAAGCACGCCGCTTCTACCCGACCGGCGAAATCAGTGCCCATCTGGTGGGGGTGACCAACATCGATGGCAGCGGTATTGAAGGGATTGAGCGCAGCTACAACGAGTGGCTGACGGCGACACCCGGCGAAATGCGGGTGCGCAAGGATCGTCAGGGGCGCGTCATCGAGCGGCTTGGCATCGTCAAAGAGGGCAAGAACGCCAACGATCTGCAGCTCAGTATCGATCAGCGGGTGCAGGCTCTGGCCTATCGTGCCCTCAAGCGGGCCACCGACGAGAACAAGGCGACCTCCGGCTCCATGGTGATGCTGGATATCAAGACCGGTGAAGTGCTCGCCATGGTCAACACCCCCTCCTATAACCCGAACAACCGAGGCCAGTATCAGAGCTTCCGGGTACGCAACCGGGTGGTGACCGATACCTACGAGCCGGGTTCGACCGTCAAGCCATTGATTTTGCTCAGTGCCTTGCAGGCAGGTGTCACCAGCTGGAAGGATTTCATTCCCGGTGGGCCGCTCTTTATCGGTGCCAAGCAGATCAAGGACGTCAGTATCCACAAGGCGACCAACCTCTACGATATCCTGCGTTACTCCTCCAACATTGGTATGTCGCGCATTGCGCTGCGGATGCCGGCGCAGGAGATGATCAATACCCTCAGCATGTTCGGTTTCGGCATGGATACCGGCAGCGGGCTGATGGGCGAGAGTAGCGGCATGTTGCCCCAGCGTCGTCGCTGGTCCGATATCGAGCGGGCGACCCTCTCGTTCGGTTATGGCCTGCGGGTCACCCCGCTGCAGCTGGCTTCCGCCTACGCCACCCTGGCCAACAAGGGCAAACGGGTGCCGCTCTCCATCGTCAAGGTGACTACGCCGCCCAAGGGTGAGCAAGTTATTGATCACAACAACGCCGCTGCCATGTTGCAGGCGCTGGAGTATGTGGTCGACAACGCCATTCCAAAAGCCAAGATCCCGGGCTATCGGGTCGGTGGCAAGAGTGGTACCGCCAAGGTCGCCGTCGCCGGTGGCTATGGCAAGGATTACATGGCCTGGTTTGCCGGTTTCGCACCCGCCAGTGATCCCCGTTTCGTCATGGTGGTGGTGATCAACGAGCCAAAAGGCAGCGCCTATTATGGCGGCGCCGTGGCGACCCCACCGTTTGCAGAGGCCATGGGCGGGGTGCTGCAGCTCTTCAATATTCGTCCCGATGCGGTGCCGCCAGCGGTGCCCACCAAACTTGCCCGTACGGAGGCTTCTCTTGTCCCGCGCACTTGATGTATTACTGCGCCCCTTCGGTATCCAGGCGCCGGCGCTCACCCTGACCGATATCCAGCTGGATAGTCGGCGGGTTGGCCCCGGCTCGCTCTTCGTGGCCATTCGTGGTCATCAGATGGATGGCAGACGGTTTATCGAACAGGCGGTGGCTCAGGGAGCGACCGCTGTTGTGTTTGAGGAGGATGGTGAATTTATCCCACCATCGACTCCGGTTCCCTGTATCGGGATGCGGGAGCTGCCCGCTCACCTCTCTGCTCTTGCGGGCTATTTCTACGATCAGCCAGCCCAAAAATTGGATCTGGTCGGGATCACCGGCACCAACGGCAAGAGCACTACGGCACTGCTGGTCGCCAACTGGCGCACCCTGCTGGGTGGCAAAGCGGGTGTGATGGGCACCATCGGCAACGGCCTGTTCGGCAACCTGATCGAAGCGGAAAACACCACCGGCAGCGCCGTGCAGGTGCAAGCCAATCTGGCTGCGCTGCAAGCGCAGGGGGCGGATCTGGTGGCGATGGAGGTCTCCAGCCATGGTCTGGTGCAGCACCGCGTCGCCGCGCTGCCCTTTGTAGCCGCCGTTTTCACCAACCTGAGCCGGGATCACCTCGACTATCACGGCACCATGGAAGCCTATGGCGCCGCCAAGGAGCAGCTGTTGCAACTGGTCGATGAGTCGAATGCAGTGATCAACCGCGATGACGAGCTGGGTTCCAAGTGGCTCGAGAAATACCCGGCTGCGGTGGCGTTCAGCGTTAATGGTCCGATCGAAAACCATTCTGGCCGTCAATTAACGGCGCAGCAGCTTGATTTTCACCAGCAAGGTTTTCGCGCGCAGATTAACTCCAGCTGGGGGAATGGTGTATTATCCGCCCCCTTGCTCGGGCGCTTCAACGTCAGCAATGTGCTGGCCGCGATGGGCGTGATGCTGGTGCTTGGTTACGACTTCCACGAGCTGCTGGCGACAGCGCCTCAGTTGCAACCGGTGACCGGTCGCATGGAGTGCTTTGGCGGTGGCGATACGCCGCTGGCGGTGGTCGATTACGCCCACACACCGGATGCGCTGGAGAAGGCATTGCAAGCCCTGCGGGTGCACTGCACAGGCCAGCTCTGGTGTCTGGTCGGTTGTGGTGGCGACCGCGATCGCGGCAAGCGCCCCATGATGGCCGCCATGGCCGAGCAGTATGCGGATCGCGTGATCCTGACCGACGACAATCCCCGTACCGAGGAGCCGGCCCGGATCATGGCCGACATGGTGGCGGGTCTTCGCGATCCTGCTGCTGTGCAGGTCGAGCACGATCGGGTCAAGGCGATTGCGCTGGCCATCGGTCAGGCGAGCAAACAGGACATCATCCTGGTGGCTGGTAAGGGTCACGAGGATTATCAGATCATTGGAACCGACAAGCGGCACTACAGCGACCGGGAAACCGTTGCGGCCGCCTTGCACACATTATTGGAGTCATTCAAATGATGACCCTCAGGCTTGCCGAGCTGGCGCAGGTACTCAATGCCCGTCTGATTGGTGACGACGGCGAGATCACCGTCGTCAGTACCGACACCCGCACTCTGGGCGCGGGTGCCCTGTTCGTTGCCCTGCGCGGCGAGCGCTTCGATGCCCACGATTTTTGCGAGCAGGCCGTTCAGGCAGGGGCCTCTGCCCTGCTGGTCGAGCGTGAGTTGCCGCTGGCCATCCCTCAACTGGTGGTGACCGACAGTCTGAAAGGACTGGGTCGCCTCGGCAAACTGGTGCGCGAGCGCATCAACCCGAAAGTGCTGGCCATTACCGGCAGTTGCGGCAAGACCACGGTGAAGGAGATGGCAACCGCCATCCTGCGCAACGAAGGGGAAGTGCTGGCCACCGCTGGCAACTTCAACAACGAGGTGGGCGTGCCGCTCACCCTGCTGCGCCTCGAGCCGCAGCACAAGTTTGCGGTGATGGAGCTGGGTGCCAACCATCCGGGCGAGATCGCCTGGACTACCTCGCTGGTCAAACCCGATGCCGCCATCATCAACAACGTGGCGGCGGCCCATCTGGAGGGCTTCGGCTCGCTGGAAGGGGTGTTCCACGCCAAGAGCGAAATCTTTGAGGGGCTGAGCGAGGGTGGCACAGCCATCGTCAATGCCGACAACGAATTCTGGCCGAAGTGGCGGGAACGCGGCATTCACTGCGCTTTCTCCATCGAAGATCAGAGCCAGCCGTTCCATGCGCGCAACCTTGTGCTCAACGAGCGAGGCTGCGCCGAGTTCGTGATGGTAACCCCGCAAGGCGAGCTGAGCCTGACTCTGGCGATCCCGGGTCGCCACAACGTGGCCAATGCGTTGGCTGCCGCCGCGGGCTGTCTGGCCCTCGGCGCATCCCTCGCCTGTGTCAAGGCGGGGCTGGAACAGATGGCGCCGGTCAAGGGGCGCTTCTGCGTGCAGCGCTGGGGCGGTCTGACCCTGGTGGATGATACCTACAATGCCAGCGTGGAATCCGTGCTGGCGGGCATCGATGCCCTGACCGCCATGGGCGGCTTCAAGGTGCTGGTGTTTGGTGATATGCGGGAACTGGGTGAGGAGTCTGCCGAGCAACACGCCCGGGTTGGCCGTCATGCCCGCGAGTGCGGTCTGGATGCCGTGCTGACAGTGGGGGAAGATAGTCGCCACACCGCAGATGCCGCGGCGGGCCGACATTTCGATAACAAGGCGTCGTTGTTTGAAGTGCTTGCGCAAATGATAAATACACATCAGGAAATTTCGATTCTGGTCAAGGGGGCACGTGGCTCCCGCATGGAAGATATCGTCGAGATGGTCAAAGACCGTCAGGAGTCAGCCACATGCTAGTCTGGCTGGCCGAACTGCTCACCCCGCACTTCACCTTCTTCAACGTCTTCTCCTACCTGACGTTTCGAGCCATCCTGTCGATCATCACCGGACTGGGGGTTGCCCTCTGGATGGGGCCACGCCTGATACGTCGCCTGCAGATCCTGAAGTTTGGTCAGGTGATCCGCAACGACGGTCCCGAGTCCCACCTCAGCAAGCGGGGCACCCCGACCATGGGGGGCCTGATGATCATTGCTGCGATTTTCACTTCAGTGTTGCTCTGGTGCCGCCTCGACAACCCCTATGTCTGGCTGGTGCTGTTTGTGCTGGGTGCCTACGGCGCCATCGGCTTTGCCGACGACTACCTCAAGGTGGTGCGCAAGAATACCGACGGCCTGATCGCTCGCTGGAAGTATTTCTGGCAATCCGCGGTAGCGCTGGCGGTGGCGGTGTTCCTCTATGCGACCGCAACCCATGAGGGGCAGACCCAGCTGGTGGTGCCTTTCCTCAAGGATGTGATGCCGCAGCTTGGCCTGATGTTTATCGTGCTGACCTACTTTGTCATCGTTGGCACCTCCAACGCGGTCAACCTGACCGACGGTCTCGACGGCTTGGCCATCATGCCGACCGTGATGGTGGCGGGGGGCTTTGCCCTGATCGCCTGGGCCACCGGTAACGTCAACTTTGCCAACTACCTGCACATTCCCTACGTGCCCTATACCTCCGAGCTGGTGATCGTCTGTACCGCTATCGTCGGCGCAGGTCTGGGTTTCCTCTGGTTCAACACCTATCCGGCGCAAGTATTCATGGGGGACGTCGGTTCCCTGGCACTGGGCGGCGCGCTCGGTACCATCGCCGTGCTGGTCCGTCAGGAGTTCCTGCTGGTGATCATGGGCGGTGTCTTCGTGATGGAGACTGTCTCGGTGATCCTGCAGGTGGGTTCCTACAAGCTGCGCGGCGTGCGGATCTTCCGCATGGCGCCGATCCATCACCACTACGAGAAGAAGGGCTGGCCGGAGCCGCGCGTCATCGTGCGCTTCTGGATCATCACCCTCGTGCTGGTGCTGCTGGGTCTTGCCACCCTGAAGGTGAGGTAAGGCCATGGTCATCATCATCGGATTGGGCAAAACCGGACTCTCCTGCGTCGACTACTTCCTCGGCCGTGGCGTGACGCCATTGGTGATGGATACCCGTGCCAACCCGCCCGGCAAGGATCAACTGCCGCCTGAGGTAGAGCTCATTCACGGTCTCGACGAGGCGCTGCTCAAGCTGGCGCACATGATCGTCGCGAGCCCGGGTATCGCGCTGGCGACCCCCGAACTGAAAGCAGCTGCCGAGTGTGGCGTGCAGATCGTCGGTGATATCGAGCTGTTTGTGCGCGAGACCCAGACCCCGGTCATCGCCATCACCGGCTCGAACGGCAAGAGCACCGTCACTACCCTGGTGGGCGAGATGATTGCCGAAGCCGGTCTCAATGTCGGTGTGGGCGGTAATATCGGCACGCCTGCGCTGGAGCTGCTCAAGCAGCCGATGGATCTCTGCGTGCTGGAGCTTTCCAGCTTCCAGTTGGAAACTACTCACAGTTTGCGTGCTGCCGCCTCCGTGGTGCTGAACCTCTCAGAAGATCACATGGATCGTTATCAGGGCATGGCCGACTATCGCGCCGCCAAGATGGAGATCCATCAGCACTCCAAACACATTCTGGTCAATCGTGACGATGCCCAGACCCTGCCCGATGTGGGTCAGGTGTGGCAGAGCTTTGGTCTCGACTGCAATGGCTATGGCCGTTGCCTGCTGGATGGCCGCTACTGGTTGACGTTGCACGGTGAACCACTGCTGGCGGTAGACGAGATGAAGATCGTCGGTGCCCACAATCAGGCCAACGCGCTGGCCGCCATGGCGCTGTGTGATGCGGTCGGCATTCCTCGTGCGGCTCAGCTTACCGTGCTGCGTCGCTTTGAAGGCTTGCCACACCGTGCCCGCTTCGTACGCGAGGTGAACGGGGTGCGCTGGATCAACGACTCCAAGGCCACCAACGTGGGAGCCACGCTGGCTGCCGTTGCCGGTGTGCGCGAGTCGGTCAAGGGGCGCCTGCTGTTGCTGGCCGGTGGTCAAGGCAAGGGACAGGATTTTGGCCCGATCCAAGCACTGCTGGGTAACCAGATCGATCACATGTACTGCTTCGGTCAGGATGCCGAGGTGCTGCTGGCTCTGGGCGAGCAGACCGAACGGGTGGCCGACCTGGCCGCTGCGGTTGCCAAAGCGGCGGCCGATGCCAAGCCCGGTGACTGGGTGCTGCTGGCGCCAGCCTGTGCCAGCCTCGATCAGTTCAAGTCGTTCGAGGTGCGCGGCGATCGTTTCACCGAGATGGTACAGATGCTATGAACGCCTACCTTGCCAGCCTGAACGGGCTTAACCTCTTCACATCCTTCGACGTTCGCGGTGATCGCCTTACCGCTGAACTGGTGCTGGCGCTATGAACGCCCTTCGCGCAGCAGCAGGTCTGTTCCAGCGCTGGTTGTTACCGGCGCGTCCTGCCGGTCTCTACGATCGGCAGCTGGTACTGCTGGCGCTCTCCCTGATGGCGGTCGGGGTGGTCATCGTGGCCTCGGCGTCGATCCCCGAAGGGATTGCGCTGGGGGATGACCCCTTCATGTTTGTGAAGCGTCACGCCCTGTTTCTGGTGATGGCGCTCGGTATCTCCTGGTTTGTGTTGCAGGTGCCGATGGCGCGCTGGCAACAGCACAACGGCCCCATGCTGCTGCTGGCGATCTTGATGCTGGTGCTGGTGCTGCTGGTGGGCCGCAACGTCAACGGTGCGGTGCGCTGGTTGCCGCTTGGCCCCTTCAACCTGCAGCCTGCCGAGTTTGGCAAGCTGGCGCTGTTTGTCTATCTGGCCGGCTATCTTGTACGGCGCCAGAGCGAAGTGCGCGAAGCCTGGATCGGCTTCCTGAAACCGCTGGCTGTGTTCGGGGTGCTGGCAGTCTTGCTGCTGTTGCAGCCTGACCTGGGTTCCACCGTGGTGATGTTCGTTACCTCGTTTGGCATGCTGTTTCTGGCCGGTGCCCGATTGGGGCAGTTTTTGACCCTGATCGGCGCGGGCCTCGGCTCAGTGGTGATGCTGATCATCGTCGAGCCCTACCGGATGCGGCGAGTGACCTCCTTTATGGATCCCTGGGCCGATCCGTTCGGCAGCGGCTACCAGTTGACCCAGTCGCTGATGGCATTTGGTCGTGGCAGCTGGTTTGGCGAAGGGCTTGGCAACTCCATCCAGAAGATGGAGTACCTGCCGGAAGCGCACACCGACTTCGTGTTTGCGATCCTCGGTGAAGAGCTGGGTTACGTCGGGGTGCTGGGCGCCCTGTTCCTGATTTTTGCGCTGGCGGTCAAGGCGCTCAAGCTGGGGCATCGCGCGCTGGTGGCAGAGCGGCTCTATGACGGTTATCTGGCGATCGGCATTGGCATCTGGTTCAGCTTCCAGACCTTCGTCAACGTCGGCGCGGCCAGCGGCATGATGCCAACCAAGGGCTTGACCCTGCCGCTGGTCAGTTACGGTGGTTCCAGTCTCATCATCATGTCGGTGGCGGTGAGCATGTTGATTCGAATCGATTTTGAGTTGCGTCAGGCGACAGCCCAGGCGCGCGTGCGGGAGGTTTAGTGAGCAAGACTCTGTTGGTGATGGCAGGTGGTACCGGTGGGCATGTGTTCCCCGGTCTGGCCGTGGCCGATCGCCTGAAGGCCCAGGGCTGGACTGTCCACTGGCTCGGCACTGCCGACCGGATGGAGGCGGAGCTGGTGCCCGCCCACGGTTATCCCATCTCCTTCATCGATATTCAGGGGGTGCGTGGCAACGGCATCAAGCGACTGCTGGTTGCGCCCTATCGCATCGTCAAATCGATCCTGCAGGCGCGTCAGGTACTCAAGACCGTTCGCCCTGATGTGGTGCTCGGCATGGGCGGTTTTGCTTCCGGCCCGGGTGGCGTGGCGGCCTGGTTCTCCGGTATCCCGTTGTTGCTCCATGAGCAGAATGCTGCTGCAGGCATGACCAACAAGTTGCTGGCCCGTATCGCCAGGCGGGTCTTGATGGCATTTCCGGGCGCCTTCGCGCCGAGCCGCCGTACCGCCGTGGTGGGCAATCCGGTGCGTCCCGAAGTGGTCGCCCTGCCGGATCCGCAACTGCGCAGCGGGGATGAGCCACTGCATCTGCTGATCGTGGGTGGCAGTCTGGGGGCTCGGGTGCTCAACGAGCAGGTACCTGCTGCGGTAGCGGCATCCGGCGTGCCCATTGAAGTGCGTCACCAGTGTGGCAAGGGCAATGCCGAGACAGTGTCTGCTGCCTATGCCCAGCACGGCATCAATGCCGAGGTGAGCGAATTTATCAAGGATATGGCCAGCGCCTACGCCTGGGCTGACCTGGTGGTCTGCCGTGCCGGTGCGCTGACTGTTTCCGAAGTGGCCGCCGCCGGTGTGGCCGCCATTTTCGTGCCGCTGCCCCATGCGGTGGATGATCACCAGACCCGTAACGCCCTGACACTGGTCGACGGCGGTGCAGCCGAGTTTCTGCCCCAGTCCGAGCTGAATACCGCATCGCTGGCGGCGCGGCTGACCTGGCTGGCTGGTCGCCGGGAGACCCTGTTTAACATGGCGAAAGCGGCTCGCCGCGTCGCCATCACTGATGCGGCCGAGCGGGTTGCCGATGAGTGCAAACAGCTCGCAACCGGGTTGCGTGGTAAAGATTGATGAGCAAGGTTGCAGCGGTGACACCGTGCAGCCTTGTACCTGTATGTATTGATGCCGCCGTGCAGCCGCGCTTTGACGGCACATGGCCTTCGGCAGACTAAAGAGACGATTATGACCAAGGTTGAACTGGCAAAACTGCGTACTGTGATCCCCGAAATGCGCCGCGTGCGTCGCATCCACTTTATCGGTATCGGTGGTGCCGGTATGGGCGGGATCGCCGAAGTGCTTGCCAACGAAGGGTATCAGGTAACGGGTTCTGATCTGGCTCGCAACGCCGTGACCGAGCGGTTGGCCGGACTGGGCGCGCACATCTTCGTCGGCCACAGTGCCGAACACGTCGAGGGTGCTAGCGTGGTGGTGGTCTCTACCGCCATCAAGCAGGACAACCCGGAGCTGCTGGCTGCTCGCGAACTGCGCATCCCCGTCGTGCGCCGCGCCGAGATGCTGGCCGAGCTGATGCGTTTCCGTCACGGCATCGCCATTGCCGGTACCCACGGCAAGACCACCACCACCAGTCTGGTGGCGAGCATCTATGCCGAAGCCGACCGCGACCCGACCTTCGTCATCGGTGGCCTGCTTAACAGTGCCGGTACCAATGCCCGACTGGGCAGCAGCCGCTACCTGATCGCTGAGGCGGACGAGAGCGACGCCTCTTTCCTGCATCTGCAGCCGATGGTCTCTATCGTGACCAACATCGAAGCGGATCACATGGATACCTACGGCGGTGACTTCTCCAAGCTGAAGGCCACCTTCATCGAGTTTCTGCACAATCTGCCCTTCTACGGACTGGCGGTGGTCTGCATCGATGATCCGGTGATCCGTGGCATGTTGCCCGAGATTGCCCGTCCGACCTTGACCTACGGTCTCTCTGACGATGCCGATGTGCAGGTGCTGGATTTTGTCCAGACCACCAACCACAGCTGCTTCCGTGTTCGCCGCAAAGAGGCGGGTGAGCTGCAGGTGACCCTCAATTTGCCGGGTATTCACAACGCATTGAACGCCGCAGCGGCGATAGCTGTCGCGACAGAGGACGGTGTTAGCGATGAGGCCATCATCTCTGCTCTGGCCAAATTTGAAGGGGTTGGTCGTCGCTTCCAGCAGTATGGCGAGTTTGAAACCGGTCGCGGCAAGGCGATGCTGGTGGACGATTACGGTCACCACCCGAGCGAAGTGAAGGTCACCATCAACGCCGCCCGCGCCGGTTGGCCCGAGAAGCGTCTGGTGATGGTGTTCCAGCCGCACCGTTATACCCGCACCCGCGACCTCTACGAGGACTTCGCCGATGTGCTCTCCAAGGTAGACGTGCTGGTGATGCTGGAGGTTTATGCTGCCGGTGAGGAGCCGATCCCGGGCGCTGATGGACGGGCACTGTGCCGCTCCATTCGCTCGCGCGGCAACCTGGAACCCATCTTCGTCGCCACGCCAGATGACGTGCCAGCCGTGCTGGCCGACCTGATCGGCGAGGGGGATTTGGTGCTGACTCAAGGCGCCGGGAACGTCGGGGCACTGGCCCGTCGTCTCGGAGAGATGAAATTGAGCATAGATAGCATGAAATCTGGCGCCTGAGGGCCCAATGAGTATTTTGACCGCCAAGCCGGGGCCTATATAATGGCGAACCGGTCTGTCAAAGGCCGGTTTAGCGCGTGACACGGGGATCGATCGGGTGGAGGCAAGGGCACAGGGGCGCACCAAGGGTGGCTTCATCGCAGGGGTAGCGTTTTTCCTGCTGGTGATATGGGGCTGCTACCGGACGGCGCTGGATGTTAAAGGTTGGCTGACAGATGCCAACCGGTTGCCCATGAGCGAGCTGTTGCTGCAGGGGCAACACCAGTATTTGCAAACCGAAGAGCTGCGGATGGCCGTGCTGGATGGCGCCGAGCTGCGCAACTTCTTCGAATTGGACGTCAACGAATTGCAGGCAAGGCTCAATGCCCTGCCATGGGTGGCCTCGGTCTCGGTACGAAAGAAGTGGCCGAACAAGATCAAGATCTACCTCACGGAACAAGATGTGGCGGCGCGCTGGAATGGCAACCGCTTCGTCAACACCAAGGGCAAGGTATTCAGTGCCCCGGATCGGGTCAAGACGCCGCTGTTGCAGCTGTCAGGGCCGGATGACCAGGCCGCCCGGGTGTTGAAAGAGAGTCGGCAGTACGAGTCGCAACTGGCTGCCAAGGGATACAAGTTGCTGGGGGTGAATCTGACCCCCCGCCATGCCTGGGAACTGACCCTGGATGGCAATATCAAGCTGTTCCTGGGACGCAATGACATTGCGCTCCGGCTGCAGCGGTTTATCGATGCCTTCCCGGTTATCGAACCCCGTGCGCAAGTCGCCTACGTGGATCTTCGATACGACACCGGAATGGCAGTTGGCTGGAAGAAGAGCGAAGAGAAAGTGCATGACCAACACCGCAGATAGGAATTTGATTGTCGGACTGGATATCGGCACAACCAAGGTGGCGGTTCTGGTCGGGGAAGTATTGCCGGACGGTGAACTGAACGTCATCGGTATGGGCAGTCACGCTTCTCGCGGAATGGAGAAGGGCGGGGTCAACGACCTCGACTCCGTGGTCAAGTCACTGCGCCGTGCTGTGGAAGAGGCCGAGATGATGGCGGATTGCCAGATCAGCTCGGTCTATCTGGGGTTGTCCGGCAAGCATATTGACTGCCGCAACGAGACCGGCATGGTGCCCATCTCCGACGAAGAGGTGACTCAGGAAGACGTGGACAACGTGATCCACACTGCCAAGTCGGTTCGCCTCTCCGATGAGCTGCGTGTGCTGCATGTACTGCCTCAGGAGTTTGCCATCGATTATCAGGAAGGGATCAAGAATCCGGTTGGCCTCTCCGGTGTGCGGATGGCAGCCAAGGTTCACCTGATCACCTGCCACAACGACATGGCTCGCAACATCGAGAAGTGTGTGGAGAAGGTCGGTTTGCGCGTGGATCAACTGATCTTCTCCGCGCTGGCCTCCAGCTATGCCGTGTTGACCGAAGACGAGAAAGAGCTGGGTGTCTGCGTGGTGGACATCGGTGGCGGCACCATGGATATGTCGCTGTTTACCGGCGGTGCCCTGCGCCACACCAAGGTGATCCCGTACGCTGGCAGCACTGTGACCAGCGACATCGCCTACGCCTTCGGCACGCCGCCGCTCGACGCGGAAGCGATCAAGGTGCGCTACGGCTGTGCCCTCGGCCGTCTGGTCAGCAAGGAAGACAATATTGAAGTCCCCAGTGTCGGCGGTCGTCCGGCGCGCAGCCTGCAACGGCAGACACTGGCTGAAGTGATTGAGCCCCGTTACACCGAGTTGCTCTCCATGGTGAATGATGAGCTGGTGCGGGTACAAAGCGAGTTGAAAGCGCAGGGGGTCAAGCATCAGCTGGCAGCCGGTGTGGTCTTGACCGGCGGCGCTGCCCAGATTGAAGGCATTGTGGAGTGTGCAGAGCAGATCTTCCAGAGCCAGGTCCGGGTGGGAGAGCCCATGAACATACGTGGTTTGAGTGATTACGTGCAGGCGCCGGTGTACTCGACTGCGGTCGGGTTGCTGCAATATGGCCGCACCCATCAAGCCACAGGTAGCAACAAAGAATATGCCGCCAAGGCAAGCGTCGGTGGCCTGGTCAAACGGGTTAGCAACTGGCTGCGTGGCGAGTTCTAAGAATTTTGCTGAGTCAGGCAAATAAAGCGGAGAGACAACATGTTTGAATTTATGGATAGCCACACTGACGAAGCCGTCATTAAAGTGATCGGTGTAGGTGGCGGCGGCGGTAACGCTGTCGAACACATGGTTCGTCAAAATATTGAGGGTGTTGAGTTCATTACCGTCAACACCGATGCCCAGGCACTGCGTAACTCCAGCGCCAACACTACCCTGCAGATCGGCGGTGGCATCACCAAGGGTCTGGGTGCCGGCGCTAATCCGGAAGTGGGTCGTGATGCGGCCATGGAAGATCGCGAAGCGCTGCGTGAGCTGCTGACCGGTTCCGACATGGTGTTCATCGCCGCCGGTATGGGTGGTGGTACCGGTACCGGTGCTGCGCCGATCGTGGCCGAAGTGGCACGCGAGATGGGCATCCTGACCGTTGCTGTGGTGACCAAGCCGTTCTCCTTTGAAGGGAAGAAGCGGATGGGCTTCGCCGCGCACGGCATTGAGGAGCTCTCCAAGAACGTCGACTCCCTGATCACCATCCCCAACGACAAGTTGCTGAAGGTGCTGGGTCGCGGTATCTCCCTGCTGGATGCCTTCAAGGCGGCCAACGATGTACTGCTTGGCGCGGTACAGGGCATTGCCGAGCTGATCACCCGTCCGGGCTTGATCAACGTCGACTTCGCGGACGTGCGTACCGTAATGCGCGAAATGGGTACCGCCATGATGGGTACCGGTTCCGCCTCTGGTGATGACCGTGCTGAAGAAGCGGCCGAGAAAGCCATCTCCAGCCCGCTGCTGGAAGACGTGGATCTGGCTGGTGCCCGTGGCATCCTGGTCAACATCACTGCCGGTATGGACATGACCATCGAAGAGTTCGAAACCGTGGGTAACGCGGTCAAGGCCTTCGCTTCCGAGAACGCCACTGTAGTTGTGGGTACCGTAATCGATCCGGAAATGCACGACGAACTGCGTGTGACCGTGGTTGCTACCGGTATCGGTGCCGAGCGCAAGCCGGACATCACACTGGTCAAGAGCAGCCAGGTGCAAGAGCGCCCGGTGCGTCAGCCGCTGGTTAGCGACATGATGCAAGGCCGCGTGATGGACGAAGCCCCGGCCAAGGTGGTCAACGCCGAGCCGCAAGCTCGTCGTGAACCGGATTACCTGGATATTCCGGCGTTCCTGCGCAAGCAAGCTGACTAAGCCTCATATGGCTCTCGTTTGTTTGTTGTTCAAGGAATGTGCTAAGATGGCCTGCCAACGACTATCTGGTCCGGATTTTAAGCTGTTTAGGGTACACCCATGATTAGACAAAGAACCTTGAAAACGAGTGTACAGGCGACTGGTGTCGGCCTGCATTCGGGCCGGAAAGTCACCATGACGTTCCGTCCGGCGCCTGTGAACACAGGAATCGTTTACTTGCGTACCGACCTGAATCCTGTGGTGGAGCTGCCAGCCAATGCCGATCAGGTGCGCGATACCGTGCTCTGTACCGCTCTGGTCAATGAAGCCGGTGTCCGTGTCTCTACCATTGAGCACCTCTCCGCCGCGCTGGCCGGGATGGGGATCGACAACCTCTACGTTGAGGTTGACGCGCCCGAGATCCCGGTGATGGACGGCAGTGCGCATCCCTTTATCTACCTGCTGCAGGAAGTCGGGAGCCGTGAGCAGAATGCTGCCAAGCAGTTTGTGCGGATCAAGAAGAGCATCCGGGTTGAAGACGGCGACAAGTGGGCGGAATTCCACCCCTACCGCAACGGCTTCAAGATGGATCTCGAGATCGATTTCCAGCATCCTGTCTTTGAAGGGCGCAATCAGCGTTGCGTACTGGACTTCTCCGGTGCCTCCTTCGTGAAAGAGATCAGCCGTGCCCGTACCTTCGGGTTCATGCGTGATATCGAGTACCTGCGTTCCCAGAACCTGGCGCTGGGCGGAAGCCTGGAAAACGCCGTGGTACTGGACGACTATCGGGTGCTGAACGAAGACGGTTTGCGTTATGAGGACGAGTTCGTCAAGCACAAGATGCTGGACGCGATCGGTGACCTCTATATGTGTAACCGCAGCATCATCGGTGAGTTCCGTGCCTACAAGACCGGACATGCACTGAACAACAAGCTGCTGCGTGCCTTGCTGGCCGAGCAGGAGGCTTGGGAACTGGTGACCTTCGAGGGTGAGGGCGACAAAGCGCCTATCGCTTACTACGATAACGGTCTGGTTCTGGCCTGATAGCTGTGCAACGGAACGTCGGTCCTCTCTCCGCACCGACGTTCCGTCATTTGTTTACTCCATCCTTTAATACCGATTATCTCCCGGTTTTATTTCCCGTGCAGGCTCCTGGCCGCACCTGACCGAGCAGACTGATTTCTATGAGCATTACCCTGATCCTCCACGGCAAGCAGCGACGCAAGTTGCACCTGCCCAAACAACGTCTGGCCTGGGTCGGCGGTATTCTCTTCTCCCTGTTGGCCCTTGGTGGTGGTTGGCTCTGGCAGAGCTGGCACCAGAAAATGGAGGCGCTGGAAGTGGCGCTTGCCGTTGCCGAACAACAGTCCGTTGACCAGAGTGGCGACGAAGCCCGTGAACAGTTGGCAATGCTGGCTGCTCAGGTGGGCACCATGCAGGGCCAGCTTGGCCGTCTCAATGCCCTCGGCGAGCGATTGACCGAGCAGGCCGATCTCGATCCCGACGAGTTCAATTTCAAAGAGCTGCCCCCGATGGGCGGCCCTTCTTATGATGAAGATCTGGAAGTGAGCCTCAACGAGCTGCAAGCCTCGATGAAACACCTCAGCCAGCAGCTCAGCAGCCGCGAAGAGCAGCTGTCGGTACTTGAATCTTTCATCATGAATCACCATATCACCGATGCCGGTTTTATTTCCGGCACGCCAGTCAAACAGGAGCGAGTTTGGGTCTCGTCCGGGTTTGGTGGACGGGTCGATCCGTTCAACGGGCGTGCCAAGATGCACAAAGGGGTCGATTTCCGTGGCAAACCCGGAACCCCGATTCTGGCCACCGGGCCCGGCATTGTCAGCTGGGCGGGCCGTCATCCGGAATTTGGCAATATGGTGGAGATTAATCACGGCAATGGCCTGGTCACCCGCTATGCCCACAACTCCAGGTTGCTGGTCGAGGTGGGCACCCTGGTTGATCAGGGTCAGAAGATTGCCTTGATGGGACGTACCGGTCGCGCGACCGGGGTCCATCTGCATTACGAAGTGTTGAAAGATGGTCGTCAGGTCAACCCCGCACGCTTTCTCAGTGCCAGCCGGGGTTAGGTTTTTTTCTTCAGTTCCAGTGACGGAACGCTTTTATAACCAGAAATAGTTGGTACCCATGATTAGCACACTGCTTACCAAGATTATCGGCAGCCGGAACGACAGAACGCTCAAGGCTTTGCGCAAAATTGTAAAACAGATCAATGCCATGGAGCCGCAGTTCGAGGCTCTGTCCGATGCCGAGTTGCAGGCCAAAACGGCCGAATACCGTCAGCGTATCGAGCAGGGTGAGACGCTGGAGCAGCTGCTGCCGGAAGCGTTCGCGACCGTGCGTGAAGCCTCCAAGCGGGTGTTTGGCATGCGCCACTTCGATGTGCAGCTGATCGGCGGTATGGTGCTGAACTCCAACCGCATCGCGGAAATGAAAACCGGTGAGGGTAAGACTCTTACGGCGACTCTGCCAGCTTACCTGAACGCCCTGAGTGGCCGTGGTGTGCACGTGGTAACGGTGAACGACTACCTGGCCAAGCGTGATGCGGAGGCGAACCGCCCGCTGTTCGCCTTCCTCGGCATGACCGTCGATTGCAACGTGCCTGGTATGGACGCATCCCAGAAGCGTGACGCCTACGCCGCCGACATCACCTACGGTACCAACAACGAATTCGGTTTTGACTACCTGCGCGACAACATGGCTTTCTCGCCGGAGCAGCGCGTACAGCGCCCGCTCAACTACGCGCTGGTGGATGAGGTGGACTCGGTGCTTATCGATGAAGCCCGTACTCCGCTCATCATCTCTGGCCCGGCCGAAGACAGCTCAGAGCTCTATATCCGCGTCAACAAGCTGATCCCGCTGCTGGTCAAGCAGGACAAGGAAGACACCGAAGAGTACACCGGCGACGGTCACTACACAGTAGACGAGAAGAACCGTCAGGCCCTGCTGACCGAAAACGGTCAGATATTCGTGGAAGAGCTGCTCAAGAAAGAGGGGCTGCTGGACGAGAACGATTCCCTGTTCTCCGCCTCCAACATCAGCCTGCTGCACCACGTCAATGCGGGTCTGCGTGCTCACACCCTGTTCGAGCGCAACGTGGACTACATAGTCCAGAAAGACGAGATCGTCATCGTTGACGAACATACTGGCCGTACCATGCCGGGTCGTCGCTGGTCCGATGGCCTGCATCAGGCCGTTGAAGCGAAGGAAGGGGTGAAGATCCAGAACGAGAACCAGACGCTGGCATCCATCACCTTCCAGAACTACTTCCGTCTCTACAACAAGCTGGCGGGCATGACAGGTACTGCAGATACCGAAGCCTTTGAATTCCAGCAGATTTATGGCCTGGATACCGTGGTTATCCCGACCAACAAGCCGATGGTGCGCAAGGACATGGGCGATCTGGTCTACCTGACAGCCAATGAGAAGTATGCCGCCATCATCGAAGATATCCGTCAGTGCGTGGCCAAGGGCCAGCCTGTACTGGTTGGTACCGTCTCTATCGAGAACTCCGAGCTGCTCTCCGGCATCCTGACCAAGGAGAAGATCCCGCACAAGGTGCTGAACGCCAAGTTCCACGCCATGGAAGCGGAGATCGTCGCCCAGGCCGGTCAGACTGGCGCGGTGACCATCGCGACCAACATGGCCGGTCGTGGTACCGACATCGTGTTGGGCGGCAACTGGCAGGCAGAGATTGCCAAGCTGGAGAACCCGACCAGCGAGCAGATTGCCGAGCTGAAAGCCGCCTGGCAGGTGCGTCACGATGCGGTGCTGGCCGCCGGTGGTCTGCACATTATCGGTACCGAGCGTCACGAATCCCGTCGTATCGACAACCAGCTGCGCGGCCGTTCCGGTCGTCAGGGTGACCCGGGCTCTTCCCGTTTCTATCTCTCCATGGAAGATACCCTGATGCGGATCTTCGCCTCCGATCGCGTGACCGGCATGATGAAGAAGCTGGGCATGGAAGAGGGCGAAGCCATCGAGCACCCGTGGGTCACCAAGGCGATCGAAAACGCCCAGCGCAAGGTGGAAGGTCGCAACTTCGACATCCGCAAGAGCTTGCTGGAGTTTGATGACGTTGCCAACGACCAGCGCAAGGTAGTCTACGAGCAGCGCAATGAGCTGCTGGATACCAATGATATCTCCGAGACCATTCACGTTATCCGTGACGACGTCTACGGCGCGGTGATCGACGAGTACATTCCGCCCCAGTCTCTGGAAGAGATGTGGGACGTGCCGGGTCTGGAAGCGCGCCTGAAGGCGGACTTCGCGCTGGATCTGCCGCTGCAACAGTGGCTGGCGGAAGATGACAAGCTGTATGAAGAGAAACTGCGCGAGCGCATTCTGGACGAAGCCACCAAGCTCTATGCCCACAAGGAAGAGCTGGTCGGCAAAGAGGTGCTGCGCAACTTCGAGAAGGCGGTGATGCTGCAAACTCTGGATGGTCTGTGGAAAGAGCATCTGGCGGCCATGGATCACCTGCGCCAGGGCATCCATCTGCGCGGTTACGCCCAGAAGAACCCCAAGCAGGAGTACAAGCGCGAATCCTTCGATCTGTTCACCCAGATGCTGGAAACCCTCAAGCGCGACGTGGTCAGCATCCTGAGCCGTGTTCAGGTCCAGGAGCGTGATGTGGAAGCGATGGAAGAGCAGCAACGCCAGCAGGCGGAAGCCGCTCCCCGCACCTATACCCACGCCGCCGCTGAGAGCCAGCTGGCCGATGAACAGGCCGCAGGCGAAGAGGGGCACACCACCTTCGTTCGTGACGAGCAGAAGGTCGGTCGCAACGATCCCTGCCCGTGCGGCTCCGGCAAGAAGTACAAGCACTGCCACGGTCAGTTGACCTGATCGACGCTATGCCATAACAGGCGGGCCAAGTGCCCGCCTTGTTATTGGTGGCAACAAGCGAACAGAGGTAATTGATGGAACAGAAAAAACGGATCTGGGTGGCGGTTGGCGTCATCGAGAATGAACGGGGCGATATCTTCATTGCCAGACGCTCCTCCGATCGCCATCAGGGGGATCGCTGGGAGTTTCCCGGTGGCAAGGTAGAGTCGGGCGAGGATCTGCTCACCGCGCTGGATCGGGAGCTGTGGGAAGAGATCGGCATCCGGGTTTTGGATTGTGCCCCCTTCATGGAGCTGCAGCACGACTACCCCGAGAAGCAGGTATTGCTGGATATCTGGAAGGTGACCCGTTTCAGCGGCGAGCCGTTCGGCAAGGAGGGGCAGGAGTGTCTGTGGGTGCCGGTGGCCGAGCTGAACAACTACCACTTCCCCGATGCCAATGGCCCGATTGTCGCGCGGCTACAGGGTCTGCTGGCGTGAGCCGGTAGCAATTGACAAGCATGAAAAAAGGGCCAATCGGCCCTTTTTTCATATTGAAGAGGTGCGTGACCAGGGGCTTATAGCCACTGATCGCCCTCTTCCGGCTCCGGCAGCAGGTCCGGGTTGATCTCCCCCGGGATCCGCTTCTCTTCATCGGCCCATTCGCCGAGATCGATCAGCTGGCAGCGCTTGCTGCAGAAGGGTCGGAACGGACTCTGCGGGCCCCATTCCACTTCGCTCTGACAGGTCGGACACTTTACCTTGGTGACCATAAGCGCTCCTTAGCAGCAGGCGAGCTGGAACGGCACGTCGCCAATCGGCTGTTCTGCGGTGGGCAGAAAGCGCAGGGCGAAGCGGTTCTTGTGGCCGCTCAGGGTCGGGTAGCAGAACAGATTGCCCGGCAGCTTGATGCGGATCAGCTCGGCGCTCTCGGCGGTGTCCTGGAAGAAACCGTTGCTGGCAATCTGCTCACTGAAGCTGCCTGATTCGCGCCACAGGCGCAGCAGCAGGGTGATGGCATTCATCAGCAGGTTGATGTCGCTCAGCCAGCCTTGCATCTGCTGGTGACGGGCGATGGCCGGGGTACCGAGCCAGTGGTGCAGCTGCGGCACATCGAAGGCACACAGGCCACCGGGGATGGAGAAGCGCTGGCGGATGGAGCCGAGCAGACGATCCTCTTTCAGGCGGGCACCCGGGCGTGGCGAGTTGAGCAGGTTGCGAGAGAGCTGGCTGCTCTCTTGCTGCATCAGTTTGATCTGCTCCAGATCGACATCGGGCAGGCTGGCCCAGTGGCTCAGACGCTGGCCGAGACGTTCCAGATCCTTGATGAGGTCGGCGCGCAGGTCACCACGCTCCAGCAACTCCTGCAGATCGAACAGCCCCTTGAAGAAGGCGATATGTGCCCAGGATTGTTCACTCTCCAGATTGTCGCGGATCTGGGAAAACAGGGACTCCAGACGAAGATAGGTCCGGCTTTTTTCATTGAGGGGGAAATCGTAAATCATGCCTAATCCTGGCCAGCCATAAACCGGCCTAGTGTACTCACACTTGGCGGCCTTGTTGAGAGGCAATTGCCAGATATGTCTCGTGCAGCGCCAAAATCCGCGTTTTAATCGCCATTTCGCTGCCATTGTGGTTTTCGATGACATCATCCGCCGCAGCGAGACGTTCCGACCGGCTCGCCTGAGCGGCGATGATGGCCTTGGCCTGCTCGGCTGATACCCCATCACGGCGACAGGTGCGCTCAATCTGGGTGGCTTCATCCACATCGATCACCAGCACCCGGTTGGCGAGGCCGGTGAGTTTGTTCTCCACCAGCAGCGGCACCACCAGCAGGCAATAAGGAGAACTGGCTGCGGCACACTGGCGCAGCATTTCACTGCGAATAAGCGGGTGAAGCAGGGCATTGAGCCACTCCTTGGCCTGCGGGTCGCTGAAGACCCGCTCACGCAGAGCGCGACGGTCGAGTTGACCGCTCGGAGCAATCACATCAGGGCCAAAATGGTCGGCGATGGCAGCAAGGGCCGGGGTGCCCGGCTCGACCACTTCGCGGGCGATCACATCGGCATCCACCACCTCGATACCCAGCGCGGCAAACTGATTGGCGATAGTGGTCTTGCCGCTGCCGATACCACCTGTGATAGCAACTACATACATGGGGGCCTCTTGCTCAAAGCAGGGTAGAGAGATACCAGCGGGTGATGGTATCGCCCCATAGCAGGGCGATCCAGCCCGCTATGGCGAGGTAGGGGCCGAAGGGGATGGGCTTGCCCTGATGGTGTTTGTGCAAGGCGATCAGGCTGATGCCGATCACGGCGCCGACCAGGGATGAGAGCAGCAGAATTATGGGCAGCGCCTGCCAACCGAGCCAGGCGCCCAGCGCCGCCAGCAGCTTGAAGTCGCCATAACCCATCCCCTCCTTGCCAGTGAGCAGCTTGAAGGCCCAGTAGAGGCTCCAGAGCACCAGATAGCCCGCCATGGCGCCGATCACTGCATCAGCTAAGGGGGCGAAGCCACCTGCCAGATTGAACAGCAGCCCGCCCCACAGCAGAGGCAGGGTGAGCTGGTCGGGCAGCAACATCTTGTCGAGATCGATGAAGGTGAGGGCGACCAGCACCCAGGTCAGCAACAGGGCGGCCAACGTACCCCAGCCCGGCGTTATGACCATGGCTACGGCCACCGAGAGCAGGGCGGTCAGCAGCTCTACCAGCGGATAGCGGGCCGAGATGGGAGCCTGACAGTCGCGGCAACGCCCTTTGAGCCAGAGCCAGCTCAGCAGCGGGATGTTCTCCAGCGCAGTGATGGCGTGGCCACAGTGAGGACATGCGGAGCGGGGGACCATCAGGTTGTAGCGTTCAGGCGCAGTGGCTTCCTCATCGGGGGAAAAGTAGCCGTGATACTCGGCCTGCCACTCCCGCTCCAGCATGATGGGCAAGCGGTGGATGACCACGTTAAGGAAGCTGCCGATCATGAGGGAGAAAAGAAAAACCAGCGAGAAGTAGAGCCAGGGCAAGCTGTGAGCCAGCTCGAGAAGAAGTGTCATAACCAACCATCAGTCATTGAATGAGGGGGAGGGCATGGCTGTGGTGCCATGCTCTGATAAATCAGCCTACCACGTCGCCAAGCTTGAAGATGGGCAGGTACATGGCGATCACCATACCGCCGACCAGCACCCCGAGCACCACCATGATGAGGGGTTCCAGCAGGCTGGTGAGGCCATCGACCAGATCATCCACCTCCTGTTCGAAGATAGTGGCGACCTTGGAGAGCATATCATCGATGGCACCGGACTCCTCACCGATCATCACCATCTGGATCACCATGTCGGGGAAGAGATCGACGGTGCGCATCGCCACGTTGATCTGCATACCGGCCACCACCTCGTTGCGAATGGCCATGACGGCGGTGCGATAGACATAGTTGCCGGAGGCACCTGCTGCCGAAATCAGCGCATCCACCAGCGGGATACCGGCGGAGAAGGTGGTCGACAGGGTGCGGGCAAAGCGAGCCATCGCCGCCTTGTGCAGGATCATCCCGACCACCGGAATGGTGAGGACGAACTTGTCGGTATTGTCTTTTACCTTCTGGGAGGCCCGCCAGGCCCGCACGTAAAGGAAGATACCAAGGGCCGTGCCACCAAAGAAGACATACCACCAGTTCTGCATAAAGCGGGAGATGCCGATAACAAACTGGGTGAACACCGGCAGCTCGGCGCCGAAGCTCTTGAAGATATCCTCGAACTGCGGAATGACGAACAGCAGCAGGATGGAGGTGACCACGATGGCGACCAGAATGACCATGGTGGGGTAGAACATCGCCTTCTTGATCTTCGACTTGAGCGCTTCCGACTTTTCCCGGTAAGTGGCGATACGGTCGTAGATGGTCTCCAGCGCACCGGATTGCTCACCGGCTTCCACCAGATCGCAGTAGAGATCATCAAAGTAGAGGGGATGGCGGCGCAGCGCCTCCGACATGGGGGTGCCAGTCTCCACATCGGCGGCAATCTGTCCCATCAGCTCGCGCATCGAGGCTTTCTCGTGGCTGCGGGCGATGATCTGCAGGCTCTGTACTAGTGGTACGCCGGCGGAGAGCATGGTGGTGATCTGACGGGAGACGATGGCGATATCCATCGGCTTGATCTTGGCGCCGCCCTTGGAGAAGAGCCCTTGGGATTTCTTGGTTACCTTGGTGACGTTGACCCCCTGCTTGCGCAGTTCGGTCTTGACGGTGTTGATGCTGTCGGCCTGCAGCTCGCCGGAGACCTTCTGCCCCTTGCGGTTTACCCCGTGCCAGCGGAAGGCGAAGACTTTCTTGGGGGCATTGTTCTTTTTCGTTAGGGTTGCCATCTTTGCATCCTGCAATGGGGTTGGTTGTCAGAGTCGGACTCTGCACGTCACCAACCTGGTCAAGGTGCCCGACTGGCTTGATGCCTGCGGGGGACTGATAGGGTGGGTGGTACCTTCTTGGCGCCAGCCCAGTTACTTGAATATCTGATTACTCCGTTGTCCTGACTATCGTCCGTCCCGTATTCGTGAACGACCGATAGGCTCTGCCAACCAAACCGGCGGTTCGTTCCGCACACGGATCAGTTGGTGGTGACCCGGTTGACCTCGGCCAGACTGGTGACCCCGAGCCGGGCCTTCTCCAGTCCCGAGGTGCGCAGGGTACGCATCCCTTCCTTCTGGGCGATAGCGGCGATTTGCAGGGAGTTGGCCCCTTGCATGATCAATTTGGCGATGTTCTCCGACATCAACATGATTTCGTAGATGCCGACCCGCCCCTTGTAGCCGCCGGAACACTCCTTGCAGCCGACCGGTTTGAACAGTCGCAGCCCCGCCGCCAACTGCTGCGGCGTAAAGCCCAGCTCCAGCAGTTCTGCTTCCGGCACAACTTCCGGTGCCTTGCAGTGGTCGCACAGTTTACGGGCCAGCCGCTGGGCCATGATCAGGGTCACCGAGGAGGCGATGTTGAAAGCCGGAACCCCCATGTTCATCATCCGGGTCAGGGTCTCGGCGGCGGAGTTGGTATGCAGGGTGGAGAGCACCAGGTGGCCGGTCTGGGCCGCCTTGATGGCGATCTCGGCGGTTTCGAGATCGCGAATTTCCCCCACCATCACCACATCCGGGTCTTGCCGCAAGAAGGAGCGCAAGGCGCTGGCAAAGGTGAGCCCCGCCTTGGGGTTGACCTGCACCTGATTGACGCCGGGCAAGTTGATCTCTACCGGATCTTCGGCGGTAGAGATATTTACCTCGGTGGTGTTGAGAATATTGAGGCCGGTATAGAGCGAGACCGTTTTGCCCGAGCCGGTGGGGCCAGTCACCAGGATCATCCCCTGCGGCTTGGAGAGGGCGCGCAGGTACTGCGCCTTCTGGCGGTCGTCAAAGCCGAGTTGCTCGATATTGAGGCGTGCCGCCGAGGAGTCGAGCAGACGGATAACGATCTTCTCCCCCCACATGGTGGGCAGGGTGTTGACCCGCATATCCATCGATTTGTTGCGCGACAGCTTCAACTTGATGCGGCCATCCTGTGGCAGCCGCCGCTCGGCAATATCGAGACGTGCCATGACCTTGAGGCGGG
>NZ_CAWNZT010000222.1:24908-73040 GCF_963878965.1 Aeromonas sp. HMWF015
CGGCGGGGTAGCGATTTCATGCAGAATGCCATCGATGCGAAAGCGCACCCGATACTTGAACTCATATGGCTCGAAGTGCAGGTCGGAGGCACCGCGCTTGATGGCGTCCATCAGGATCTTGTTGATGTACTTGACGATGGGAGCATCGTCATCGGCAGTATTGACGCTCTCGTCCAGCCGGCTGTTCTCGTCGGAGACCTCGAGATCCGAAATCTCGGACTCGTCGATATCCTCCATACCGAGGGCGTCATTTTCGCTCTCCAGCAGCTTGCCGATGGCGGCGGTGAGTTTGTTCTCCTCCACCAGCAACGCTTCGGTATGTAGCCCGAAGCTGAAGCCAAAGTCCTCCAACGCCGAGACATTGGTCGGATCCGACATGGCGATATAGAGGGTGTGGCCCTGGGTGTAGATGGGCAGCACATGGTGTTTCTCAATCAGCTTCTGATTGAGGTATTTCTGCGGGATCTCGGCCAAATCGAAGGCGGCAAGATCCAGCAGAGGTACCCCATACTCCAGCTCGCAAAAATCGGCGAGCGCCTTGCTGTCGAGGATCTCGTTCTCAATCAGAAATGTCACAAAGGGTTTGCGCTGGGCCTTGGCCTGGCTCAGATAGCGCTGGGAGTCCTCTTCACTGATCAGTGAAGAGGCGGCCAGGCTTAACGCCAGGCCGCTATTAGGGCTAGAGGTCATGCGTTAGCAGATGCCTGCGCCTACACATGTGCCAACAGTGCCAGAGGGATTTGGGGCCCAATTGATTTTTCCTGAAGTCAGGGTCGGGACCAGTATATATGTGTATGCTGTGCCACCGAATGATGTCGCAACGCCTTCTGCAGTGATCGCATTTGTTGTGGAATCTACTTTTACTGACTGTACGTTACCATTGGCACCAGAAACCTCAGCAGGAACACCGTTAGTTCCAGCATCACATCCTCCAAGGGCGCCAGTGGTTTGAGCGCATATTTCAATTGCTGTTTTGAAAGGTCCTGTAGCGGAAATAACTTCTGTAAATCTAGCCTTCTGCGTATAGGTCTGATACGCAGGAAGTGCAATCGCCGCCAGAATGGCCACGATCGCGACCACGATCATCAGTTCAATAAGGGTAAAACCCGATTGTTTCTTCATTTGAAATATCCTTTTATCCTTGGTTCCTGGGAAGTGTCGGTAGAAAATCGTCCGAACGTCAGTATCTTATCCGAGCTGTCAGGGGTGGCAACAGAGATTGCTGCCTTTGTTAACCACTTTCATGTCATTTACCAAAAACTTGATGCGAGTCATAAAATAAGTGGCTTCTTATGACTCTTTGTTACGGGTGGAAGCGGGTCCGTCATTACACTCCTTTGCTGAGGGATCCTGCATAAAGAAAAGGCGCCCATGGCGCCTTTTGCAAGTTGTTTATCCGGTTAGGTCGAGTATTTGCTCAGGCCTGCGGGGTGAATCTCACTGCTGAATAAAGCGCATGGAGAGATCGAGCGCCCGCACATGCTTGGTCAGCGCCCCGACCGAGATAAAATCGACGCCGGTGGCGGCAAACTCGGCCAAGGTGTCCAGCGTCACATTGCCGGAGACCTCCAGCTTGGCGCGGCCCTGATTGATGGCGACCGCTTCCCGCATCATGGTCACGTCGAAGTTGTCGAGCATCACGATATCGGCGTGTGCCGCCAGCGCCTGTTCCAGCTCTGTCAGCGTTTCGACTTCTACCTCTACCGGTTTGCCCGGATTGAGATGACGAGCCTCATTAATCGCCTCGGCAATGCCGCCGCAGGCGAGGATGTGGTTTTCTTTGATGAGATAAGCGTCGTAGAGACCGATGCGGTGATTCTTGCCACCGCCGCAGGTGACCGCGTACTTCTGGGCGGTGCGCAGCCCGGGGATGGTCTTGCGGGTGTCAAGCAGACGGCAGTCGGTGCCCTCCAGCTCTGCCACGTAGCGGGCGGTGAGGGTAGCGACGCCGGAGAGGGTCTGGACAAAGTTCAGCGCATTGCGCTCGCCGGTCAGCAGCAGGCGGGCAGGGCCATGGAGGCGGAACAGCTCCTGATTGGGGGAGAGCACTTCCCCATCCTGCACCTTCCACTCTACCTTCACGTCACCGCCGAGTTGTACGAACACTTCGTCCACCCAGGGCTGGCCGCAGAACACTCCGGCCTCACGGGTGATGACCCGGGCGCTGGCCATCCGATCCGCCGGGATCAGCTGGGCGGTGATATCGGCGCTGGCGTCCGGTTGGTCCAGCGTGGTGAGGGCATCGCCCAGATCTTCGAGTAGTGCGGCGCGCACGGCGCGGCTGACATCCTGTTGAAACATGCCTTATTCCTGCAAGGGTCTGAGCAGCAGTTGCCGCTCCTTTTGAACCAGCTCCAGCCGACCGAGGGCGTTCATGCCAACCAGCACTTCGTCACCGTCTGCCGCCGGATTGATAAAGATGGCCAGATCGTACAAGGTCAATGGCCCCATCGCCAGCGTTTCGATGGTGCCGTTGCCGACCCGGATCTGCCCCGCAGCGGTATTGACCTGGCTGCTGCCGTGAGCGGTCAGGCCGAGGCGCTCGGCAACCTGCTGCGGGATGGTGATACGGGTGGCGCCGGTATCGAGCAGCAGTTGCACCGGCTGGCCGTTGATGGCACCCTCCAGACGATAGTGGCCGCTCTGGTCGGCCCGCAGCAACAGCTCGCCGCTGGCGGTGACGCTTGGTTGGTTGCGGGAGTGAAAATAGAGGGTCAGCAGGCCCATCAAAGAGAGCCAGGCCAGTAACCACATCCAGCGTGCCGTGTGCTGCATACCCCATCCATATCGAGCGGAAGATGACTCAGCCTAACATACCATTTCCCTTTAATTCAGTGAGTTGGTGTCGGGTTGCCTATCAGGTATCTTCGTTTTCTCGCCATTTATCAGCCAACTCGAGTAGCCGATGACTCAACTCGCTTCGCAACCTTGTTTCTCTATCGATGCTGCTGGCTGGTGCCAGCAGGCGCGCCGGGTGCCTTCTCCCCATCACAACGAACGGGCTGCCCCGGATGATATCTCCCTGCTGGTGGTGCATGGCATCAGCCTGCCGCCGGGGGAGTTTGGTGGCCCCTTTATCGACGATCTCTTTATGGGGCGACTCGACCCCGATGCTCACCCCTATTTTGCCGGTATCCATCAGCTGCGGGTTTCGGCTCATTGCCTGATCCGCCGTGATGGCGAGTTGGTGCAGTATGTGCCATTCGGCGCGCGCGCCTGGCATGCGGGTGTCTCGATCTGGCAGGGGAGGGAGGCATGCAATGACTTCTCCATCGGCATCGAGCTGGAAGGGACTGACGAAATCCCCTACACCGAGGCTCAATACCGGGCATTGGCAGGGCTCACCCGAGCCATCTCGGAGCGCTATCCGGCGATTACCCACGAAAAAGTTGTCGGCCATTGCGATATCGCACCAGGGCGCAAGACGGATCCCGGTGCCAGTTTCCAGTGGGATTACTACCGGCAACTACTAAACAGCTAAAGTAAATATTCAAATTTAGTTTGGATTTTAAAATCAATGGCTTGCCTATCTGGCAGGCCATTTTTGTCTCTGGTTGCGCAAATGTTATTTGTGAGCGCGGTCAAGAATATTGGTCAGACCATTTTCTATGAGCTAAATCATGTTTCCCCTGCTTTACCTCTTAAGTGGTGGGGCTGATTCTTGACTCAGATCATCTTTTGAGTGGACTTTTCAAAAGGCCTCTGCTAATTTTCGCCCCATCCATAAAATTGGTAATACCAATTTAACAAAGTAGCCTCATGCCCTATCGCAAGATTACGCAACCCAAGTTGGCCGACTCCATTGTCGCCGAGCTGGAACAGATGATTCTGGAAGGCAGCCTGCAGCCGGGGCAGAAATTGCCTCCCGAGCGGGAACTCGCCATCCAGTTTCAGGTATCGCGCCCCTCCCTGCGCGAAGCCATCCAGCGACTGGAAGCGCGCGGATTGCTTTATCGCCGTCAGGGCGGCGGCACTTATGTGCAGAATGCCCTGAGCAAGGGGATCGCCGATCCTCTGTTCGAACTGCTCAGTACCCACCCGGAAGCCCAGTATGACCTGCTGGAGTTTCGCCACGCGCTGGAAGGCATCTGTGCCTACTACGCGGCCTTGCGGGGAACCGGGTCTGATTTCGAGCGCATTCGTCAGGTGCAAACCACCATCGAAGAGGCGGGCCAACTCGGTTCGCTGGTGGCCGAGTCGGCAGCAGTGACCCAGTTCTATCTGGCGGTGGCCGAGGCCTCCCACAACGTGGTGCTGCTGCACCTGCTGCGGGCCATGAGCCCGATGCTCGAACAGAACATTCTGCAGAATAACGAGATTTTGAATCGCCGCCCGGGAGTGGTAGCCAAGATACGTCGCCATCGCGCGAATCTGATCGAGGCTATTCTTTCGGGGGCTCCGGAGCGGGCCAGAACAGCTTGTCATGAGCATCTGGCCTTTATCGAGGACACCTTGTTGGATATGCAGAGGGAAGACAGCCGGATCCAGCGATCCATGCGTCGGATCCGTCAGCAGGAAAACTAATCCCACAAGGCTTTATTGTCGAATGCTTGCGCCCTTCGCCGTGCAATGCCGTGCAATCACAACAACATAGGAACCAGCCATGTCTGATATCCTGAAGAACGATGTGGACCCGATAGAAACGCTGGAGTGGCTTGCCTCTCTGGAATCCCTGCTGCGTGAAGAGGGTCCGCAACGCGCTCAGTTCATCCTTGAACAGTTGGCCGAGAAAGCCCGCGTAAGCGGTGTGGACGTGGCTGCCAAGGCAAATCGCGATTACATCAACACCATCCCGTCCAGCGATGAGCCGGACTACCCGGGTGACCTGGAGATGGAACGCCGCATTCGCGCCATCATCCGCTGGAACGCCATGATGATCGTGCTGCGCGCGTCCAAGAAAGACCTGGACCTGGGTGGTCACATGTCTTCCTTCGCTTCTTCTGCGACCATCTATGATGTCTGCTTCAACCACTTCTTCCGTGCTCGCAATGAGAAGGATGGTGGCGATCTGGTTTACTTCCAGGGGCACATCTCCCCGGGCATCTATGCTCGTGCCTTTGCTGAAGGTCGTCTGACCGAAGAGCAGCTGGACAACTTCCGTCAGGAAGTGGACGGCAAGGGTATCCCTTCCTATCCGCACCCGAAACTGATGCCGGACTTCTGGCAGTTCCCGACCGTATCCATGGGTCTGGGCCCCATCGCCGCCATCTATCAGGCTCGCTTCCTGAAGTACCTGACCGACCGTGGCATCAAGGATTGCTCCGAGCAGACCGTTTACGCCTTCCTGGGTGACGGCGAGATGGACGAGCCGGAAGCCAAAGGTGCTCTGACCGTTGCCGTGCGTGAAAAGCTCGACAACCTGGTGTTCGTGGTTAACTGCAACCTGCAGCGTCTGGATGGTCCGGTTGTCGGTAACGGCAAGGTCATCAACGAGCTGGAAGGCCTGTTCGCTGGCGCCGGTTGGGATGTCACCAAGGTGATCTGGGGTCGCAAGTGGGATGAGCTGCTGAAGAAAGACACTTCCGGCAAGCTGATCCAGCTGATGAACGAGACAGTGGACGGTGACTACCAGACTATGAAGTCCCGCGACGGTGGCTACATCCGCGAGCACTTCTTCAACCGTTATCCGGAAACTGCCGCGCTGGTCAAAGACATGACCGACGAGGAGATCTTTGCCCTGAACCGCGGTGGTCACGATCCTCGCAAACTGTTCGCTGCATTCAACAAGGCGACCCAGACCAAGGGCAAGCCGACCGTTATTCTGGCCAAGACCATCAAGGGTTACGGCATGGGTGAAGCGGCTGAAGGCAAGAACATTGCTCACCAGGTCAAGAAGATGGAGCTGGACTCCGTGCGTCACCTGCGTGACCGCTTCAACCTGCCGGTGGCCGACGAGCAGCTGGCCGATCTGCCGTACCTGAAGATCGAAGCCGGTTCTGCCGAGCACAAATACCTGCACGACCGTCGCACCGCCCTGAAAGGCTATGTGCCGACCCGTCTGCGCGAAAGCACCACCAAGCTGGAAATCCCGGCACTGGATGCCTTCGGCCCGCTGCTGGGCGAGCAGGCGCGCGAAATCTCCACCACCATGGCGTTCGTGCGTTCCCTGAACGTGATGCTGAAAGACAAGTCCATCGGCAAGCGCATCGTTCCGATCCTCGCTGACGAAGCCCGTACCTTCGGTATGGAAGGCCTGTTCCGCCAGATCGGTATCTACAGCCCGCACGGTCAGCAATACACCCCGCAAGACCGCGACATCGTCTCCTACTACAAGGAAGACAAGCAGGGTCAGGTTCTGCAAGACGGTATCAACGAGCTGGGCGCCATGTCCTCCTGGCTGGCTGCTGCGACCTCTTACAGCACCAACGACTGCCCGATGATCCCGTTCTACATCTACTACTCCATGTTCGGCTTCCAGCGGATCGGCGACATGGCGTGGGCAGCCGGTGACCAGCAAGCCCGTGGCTTCCTGCTGGGTGCAACCTCCGGTCGTACTACCCTGAACGGTGAAGGTCTGCAGCACGAAGATGGTCACAGCCACATCCTGGCGAACACCATCCCGAACTGCATCTCCTACGATCCGTCCTACGCCTATGAAGTGGCGGTGATCGTACAGGACGGCCTGCGCCGCATGTACGGTGAGAACCCGGAGAACGTGTTCTACTACATCACCACCCTGAACGAGAACTATGCCATGCCGGCCATGCCGGAAGGCGCCGAGGAAGGCATCCGCAAGGGTATCTACAAGCTGGAATCCGTAGCCGGTGCCAAGGCGAAAGTTCAGCTGCTGGGTTGTGGTTCCATCCTGGGTCACGTGCGCAAGGCTGCCCAGATCCTGGCCAGCGAGTACGGCATCGGTTCCGATGTGTTCAGCGTCACCTCCTTCAACGAGCTGGCTCGTGACGGTCAGGACGCGGATCGCTGGAACATGCTGCACCCGACTGCCGAAGCTCGCGTACCGTACATCGCTCAGGTACTGGGTTCCGAAGCCACCATCGCTGCGACTGACTACATGAAGTCCTTCGCCGATCAGGTTCGCGCCTTCGTTCCGACCGAAAACTACCGCGTGCTGGGTACCGACGGTTACGGCCGTTCCGACAGCCGTGCCAACCTGCGTCGTCACTTCGAAGTGAACGAGTTCTACGTGGTGGTTGCTGCTCTGACCGAACTGGCCAAGCGCGGCGAGGTAGACAAGCAGGTTGTGGCCGACGCCATCGCCAAGTACGGCATCGATGCCGACAAGGTCAACCCGCTGTACGCGTAAGTGGATCAAGGGTCGCGCCGTATGACGGCGCGACCCTGCCAGGATTTAAAACGGTTAACGCGAGATGTGCGTGGCGGCATCAGCCAGTCACGCGGATCGACGCAAGAGGATAAAGCACAATGTCCAAACAGATTATGGTGCCGGATATCGGCGCCGATGAGGTTGAAGTCACCGAGATCATGGTGGCCGTGGGTGACAAGGTCGAGCTGGACCAGTCCATCATCGCGGTAGAAGGCGACAAGGCCTCCATGGAAGTACCGGCTCCGTCCGCCGGTATCGTCAAAGAGATCCTGATCAAGGTGGGCGACAAGGTTGCCACCGGTTCCCAGATCATGATCTTCGAAGCCGAAGGCGCTGCTGCTCCTGCAGAAGTGGCTGCACCGGTTGCTGCTGCTCCGGCCGCCGCACCTGCCGCAGCCGTGCGCAAAGATGTGCACGTACCGGACATCGGTGACGACGAAGTGGACGTGACTGAAATCATGGTTGCCGTGGGCGACATGGTAGAAGCTGACCAGTCCATCATTGCCGTGGAAGGTGACAAGGCCTCCATGGAAGTACCGGCACCGTTTGCAGGCCGCGTAGTCGAGATCAAGGTTGCCGCTGGCGCCAAGGTCTCTACCGGTTCTCTGGTGATGGTATTTGAAGTGGCTGGCGCTGCGCCTGCTGCCGTTGCTGCTCCGGCTCAAGCTGCCGCGCCTGTGGCTGCTGCCCCGGTTGCCACCGCTGCCAAAGAGGTCAACGTACCGGATATCGGTGGCGACGAAGTGGAAGTCACCGAGATCATGGTTGCTGTGGGTGACAAGGTTGAAGCCGACCAGTCCCTGATCGCCGTGGAAGGTGACAAGGCCTCCATGGAAGTGCCTGCGCCGTTCGCCGGTGTGGTCAAAGAGATCAAGGTGAAGGCGGGTGACAAGGTCTCCACCGGTTCCCTGATCATGGTCTTCGAAGTGGCTGGCGCTGCTCCTGCCGCCGCGCCGGTTGCTCAAGCTGCCGCTCCGGTCGCTGCAGCCCCTGTTGCCGCTGCTCCGGCTCCGGTTGCCCAGGCAGCTGCCGCTGCGACCGATTTCGTTGCCAATGACGCTTATGTACACGCCTCTCCGGCAGTACGCCGTCTGGCGCGCGAGTTTGGCGTCAACCTGGCCAAGGTGAAAGCCTCCGGTCGCAAGGGCCGCATCGTCAAAGAAGACGTGCAAGCCTACGTGAAGGATGCCATCAAGCGTGCCGAGTCCGCTCCTGCCTCTGCCGGCGTAGCCGGTGGCAACGGTCTGGGCGTACTGCCGTGGCCGAAGGTAGACTTCAGCAAGTTTGGTGATGTGGAAGAGGTCGAGCTGACCCGCATTCAGAAGATCTCCGGTCCGAACCTGCACCGCAACTGGGTCATGATCCCTCATGTCACCCAGTTCGACGAAGCCGATACCACCGAGCTGGAAGCGTTCCGCAAAGAGCAGAACGCGATGCTCGAGAAGCAGAAGGCAGACGTGAAGATCACCCCGCTGGTGTTCATCCTGAAAGCCGCCGCCAAGGCGCTGGAAGCTCACCCGCGCTTCTGCAGCTCCCTGTCCGAAGATGGCAGCAAGCTGATCATGAAGAAGTACATCCACATCGGTGTGGCGGTAGATACCCCCAACGGTCTGGTTGTGCCCGTGGTGCGCGATGTTAACAAGAAGGGCATCATGGAGCTGTCTCGCGATCTGGCCGAGATCTCCAAGAAGGCCCGTGCCGGCAAGCTGACCGCTGCCGACATGCAGGGCGGTTGCTTCACCATCTCCAGCCTGGGTGGCATCGGCGGTACCAGCTTTACCCCGATCGTCAACGCGCCGGAAGTGGCCATCCTGGGCGTATCCAAGTCCGAGATGAAGCCGAAGTGGAACGGCAAAGAGTTTGCGCCGCGCCTGATGCTGCCGCTGGCTCTGAGCTACGACCACCGCGTGATCGATGGTGCCGATGGGGCTCGCTTCATCACCACCATGAACGGCGTGCTGTCCGACATTCGTCGACTGGTCCTGTAAGTGAGAGGGCGGGCCCAGAGCCTGCCCTTTTTACTTCTCATTTCATTAACATGATCGTAAACTTGCCCCGTTTTTTTCACGGCTGCAGCCACCCGTTTCGGTATAAGACTGCGCTGTCCGGGGATATAAGAACGACAAAGAGGTCATGATGAGTAAAGAAATCAAAACCCAGGTCGTAGTACTGGGTGCTGGCCCTGCCGGTTATTCCGCTGCTTTCCGTGCAGCCGATCTGGATCTGGATACTATTATCGTCGAGCGTTACTCCACCCTGGGTGGCGTCTGCCTGAACGTGGGCTGCATCCCCTCCAAGGCGCTGCTGCACGTTGCCAAAGTGATTGAAGAAGCCAAGGCGCTGGCCGAGCACGGCATCGTCTTCGGTGCCCCGCAGACCGACATCGACAAGATCCGTCTGTGGAAAGAGAAGGTTATCAACCAGCTGACCGGCGGTCTGGCTGGCATGGCCAAGATGCGTAAAGTTCAGGTTGTTAACGGCTTGGGTAAATTTACCGGCCCGAACACCCTTGAAGTGGAAGGTGCCGACGGCAAGACTACCGTGACCTTCGACAACGCCATCATCGCGGCCGGTTCCCGTCCGGTGAAGCTGCCGTTCATCCCCCACGATGACCCCCGCGTATGGGACTCTACCGATGCGCTGGAGCTGAAAACCGTTCCCGGCAAACTGCTGGTTATCGGTGGCGGCATCATCGGTCTGGAGATGGGTACCGTTTACTCCTCTCTGGGTTCCGAGATCGACGTGGTGGAATTTGCCGACCAGCTGGTTCCGGCTGCCGACAAAGACATCGTCAAGATCTACACCAAGCGCGTCGCCAAGAAATTCAACATCATGCTGGAGACCAAGGTCACCGCAGTTGAAGCTCGCGAAGACGGCCTGTACGTCTCCTACGAAGGCAAGCACGCTCCGGCCGAGCCGGTTCGTTACGACAACGTGCTGGTTGCCGTAGGTCGTGTGCCGAACGGCAAGATGCTCGATGCCGAGAAGGCAGGCGTTGCCGTGACCGAACGTGGTTTCATCGAGGTGGACAAGCAGCTGCGTACCAACGTGGCGCACATCCACGCTATCGGTGACATCGTGGGTCAGCCGATGCTGGCGCACAAAGGTGTTCACGAAGGTCACGTTGCCGCCGAAGTGATCGCTGGCAAGAAGCATTACTTCGACCCGAAAGTGATCCCGTCCATCGCCTACACCGAGCCAGAGATGGCATGGGTTGGTCTGACCGAGAAGGAAGCCAAGCAACAAGGCCTGAACTTCGAAGTCGCCACCTTCCCGTGGGCTGCTTCCGGCCGCGCCATTGCGTCCGACTGCTCCGACGGTATGACCAAGCTGATCTTCGACAAGGAGAGCGGCCGCGTCATTGGTGGTGCCATCGTGGGTACCAACGGTGGTGAACTGCTGGGTGAAATCGGTCTGGCCATCGAGATGGGTGCTGACGCTGAAGATATCGCGCTGACCATCCACGCTCACCCGACTCTGCACGAGTCTGTGGGTCTGGCTGCCGAAGTGTTCGAAGGCTCCATCACCGACCTGCCGAACGCCAAGGCCAAGAAGAAAAAGTAATTTTCTTCCCCGCTTGTCTAAAAAGCCGCTCGAATGAGCGGCTTTTTGTTTTCTCCTTGCTGCCCCTACTTCGACAAAGCCCAATATGCTAAAGATAGGTTTTGGCACTGATGAGAGAGGCACGATGCTAGAAGCACCCATTCCACCCGATGAGGCATTGCGGTTGGAGACCCTGCGGCGGCTCTCTTTGCTGGATTCCGAGGCCGAGGAGCGGTTTGACCGGCTGACCCGCATGGCCCGACGGGTGTTCAATGTCCCCATCGCGCTGGTAAGTCTGGTGGATGAAGATCGCCAGTGGTTCAAATCCTGTATCGGTCTGGAGGTCCGTGAGACTGCCCGGGACATTTCGTTCTGTGGCCACGCCATCATGGGCAATGAGACCTTCATCGTGCCGGATGCTTCACAGGATCCCCGCTTTGCCGACAATCCGCTGGTGGTGGGTGAGCCCGGCATCCGCTTCTATGCCGGACAGCCACTGCGGATCGCCAACGGCTGCAAATTGGGGACGCTCTGCATCATCGATACGGTGCCGCGGGAATTGAGCGAGGAAGATGTGGGGCTGCTCAAGGATCTGGCGGCGATGGTGGTGCGGGAGCTCGAAGCGGTGCAGCTGGCCACCATTGATGAGTTGACCCTGATCTCCAATCGGCGTGGGTTCGTGATGCTGGCGGAGAAGAGCCTCTCGCTGGCCAGTCGCTTGCAGATGCCGCTGGCGCTGCTCTATCTGGATCTCAATGGCTTCAAGGGGATCAACGATAGGTGGGGACATGCGGAAGGTGATCGAGCCCTGATCGCCTTTGCCACTCTGCTCAAGCAGGCTTTTCGTGGCGCCGACGTGTTTGCCCGCATGGGCGGCGATGAGTTCGCCGTCCTGTTGCCCAATGTGGTAGAGGCGCAGGCACAACTAGCCTATGAGCGTTTCAATGCCATGTTGGCCGAGCACAATCAGCACAGTGGTTGCGGTTATGCGCTGACCTGCAGCACCGGGATTGTCTGCTATGACGGGCGCGGCTGTGTCTCTCTGGCCGAGCTGCTCACCCGCGCGGATGAGCTGATGTATCAGCGCAAACGGGATGGCAAGGGCTGACTGCTATACCTGATTAGCCGCCACCAAAACAACAGAGAGCGCCACGGCGCTCTCTGTTGTTGATGGCTTAGGTCAAGGCCAAGGTCGGGGTCAGAGCCGGAAGTTGCCGACCAGCTTGTCCAGTTGACCGGAGAGCTGCTGCAGGCTGCGGCTGGACTCGGTCAGCTGGTGGGCGATATCGGCGGTCTCCATGGTGAGCTGGTTGATATCTTCCACGTTGCGGTTGATCTCGCCGACCACGCTCGACTGTTCCTCGGTGGCGGTGGCGACCTGGATATTCATGTCGTTGATCTGGGTGATGTGGGCGGTGATCTGGCCGAGGGCGGCGTTGGCCTCATCGGCCTGGCTCACCACCTCCAGACTCTGGTTGCGCCCTTGTGCCATGGCGCTGACGGCGCGGGCACTCTGCTCCTGCAAGCGGTTGATCATCCCTTGGATCTCGGCGGTCGAGGCGGCGGAGCGGTTGGCCAGATTGCGCACTTCATCTGCCACCACGGCGAAACCGCGACCCTGTTCACCGGCGCGAGCGGCCTCGATAGCCGCGTTCAGTGCCAGCAGGTTGGTCTGCTCCGAGATGCTGCGGATGGTTTCGAGGATACTGCCGATGGAGTCGGTCTGGCTCGCCAGCGACTCGATAACCCCTGCCACCTGCTCAATTTCGCCTGAGAGGTCGACGATGCCGTGGCGCGCCTGCGCTACCACTACTGCCCCCGCATCGGCCTGATCGTTGGCCTGTCTGGCTACTTCGGCTGCCAGCGAAGCGTTACCGGCGATCTCGCTCACCGTGGCCCCCATTTCGTGGATGGCTGTGGCCACCTGCACGGTGCGGTCACGCTGGGCAGTACAGTTGTGCTGGGTCAGCTGCGCCTTGTTGGCCACCTCGTTGGCGGTGGCCGCGAGCTGGCGGGAGTTCTCCGCCACCTGCTCGATGGAGCCGTGGATCTTGGCGACGAAGTTGTTGAAGCCGGTGGCGACCTGACTCAGCTCGTCACGCCCTTCCACCTTGAGGCGTTGGGTGAGATCACCATCGCCGCTGCCCAGTTCCTTGAACAGGCGGGCCAACTCGTTAAGCGGGCGGCTGACCGAGCCTGCCAGCAGCATCCCCATCAGCCCCATGGCCAGCGCAATCACCAGCGAGATCATCAGGATCTCGTTGCGGGTCTGATCCAGCTCGGCATAGATCTCGGCTTCTGGCACTTGGGCCACCAGATACCAGTCGAGCAGCGGGATATAGCTGCTGGCCAGTACCATGGGCTCGCCATTGACTTCAGCGTTGATGACGGCAAAGGGACGTTTGGCCAGCAGGCTACCGGTATCACCGCTGGCGATGCCGCCCAGAGTATCGCGTTCGATGCGGTTGGCCTCGGGGTGGAGCTTCACCTTGCCACTGCCATCGACCATAAAGACGATGCCGCTCTCTTCCAGCCGGAAGTTGGAGACCATGGTCACCATGGTGTCGAGGGATTTGGCAAAGCCCGCCAGCCCGCGCCCGTTGAGCTGCTGGAAGTTGACGAACAGCTTCACCTCGCCGTTGCTCTCGCGGAAGATGCTGAGGGTCATCTCCTTCTGGCTCTTGGTGTAGTCATAGAACCAGGCGTCTTGCGTGGGTGTCAGGTTGCGCAGAAAGCCATCCTGGTTGTAGTAGGCTGCGGTCTGGCGATCGGCGAAGGAGGCGGTCACCAGACCATACTGGTTGGCCACATCCTTGAGCTGGTTGATGAGGATCGGCTCCTGCTCTTTGGGCATGCCCCGCTCTACCCAGTCGAGGATGAAGCGGTCGGTGGCCAGTTGGCGGGCGGCCTGGGCGATGCCGTGGAGATCCTGCTCAATCTCCTTGCTGATCCGCTGGGTCAGGTTGGGCAGCTCCTGCTCGAACATCCGGTTTTCGATCAGTTGCTGGGCCGAGCGTTGGCTGAAGTAGCCTACCAGCAGGCAGGAGACGACCACGGCCAGGGTGACCGTGGCCAGTATTTTTTGTTTAAGCGTGAGGGTTGCCAGCATAAAGGTGCTCAAAAGGTTGAGATTGACGACGCTCATATTAGCGGCAGCGCGGCGCTACCCATGAGGCTTGCAGCCCTTTATTTGCGGATTACGTTTGCGCTCACAGGGGCGGCGGCGTGCCCCTTCGCCATGCAGCACAGGCGGGAGGCGGATTGACGGTTGCGCTAACTGCCGGGCCCCTTATAGTAGAGGCCATCCTTGGTGACTGACCCTCTGAATAATATGGAAAATATGATGCGCAGCTTAGGTGCGGGATGGACCCGCCTGCTTTTGGTGATGCTGGCGGCCTGCCCGTTGCTGGCTGTGGCGGCACAGGGGGATCGTCCGAAAATTGCGGTGGTGCTCAGCGGCGGCGGCGCCAAGGGATCGGCCCATATCGGCATCCTCAAGGTGCTGGAGCAGAAACGGATCCCGGTCGACATCATAGTCGGCACCAGCATGGGCTCTTATGTGGCGGGGATGTACGCCATGGGGCTCAGTGCCGAGGAGGTGGAGCGCACCACTCTGGCCATCGACTGGAACAAGGGGTATCAGGACAAGGTTGGCCGCGACGAGCTGTCGCTGCGTAAGAAGCAGCAGAACGAGCAGTATCAGCTGCGCACCGACATCGGGGTGAATGGCGACACCACCCAGCTGCCGGACGGTTTCTTCCAGGGCCAATCCATGGCCAGCCTGCTGCGGGGGGCCACCTCCAACCTGCCGGTGCAGGCGAGTTTCGACGATCTGCCGATCCCCTACCGCGCCATGGCGACCGACATGGAGACGGTGACGCCTTTCGTGCTGGATCACGGCAGCCTGGCCAAGGCGATGCAGGCCTCCATGTCCATTCCCGGTGCCCTCAAGCCGGTGGAGTGGGAGGGGCACATCCTGGCGGACGGCGGTAGCGTCAACAACATGCCGGTGGATGTCGCCAAGGCGATGGGGGCCGATGTGGTGATCGCGGTGGATATCGGTGCCAAGCTGCGTACCCGGGAGTCCCTCAAGTCAGGGTTGGCGATGATCGACCAGCTCACCACCTACATGACCCAGGTGGGCACCGACAAGCAGAAGGCGCTGATGGGACCGAAGGATATTCTGATCGCCCCCGAGTTTGGCGATATGGGGATCGCCGACTTTGCCCGCATGCCGGAGGGGATCAAGATCGGTGAGACGGCGGCTGACAAGGTGTCGCTGCAACTCGATAAGCTGTCGCTCACCAAGGCGCAGTACAACGCCTATCGCAACCAGAAGCTGAGCCGCCGTGCCGAGCGTAGCGGTCAACCCGCCTACTTCATCGACAAGGTGGAGATCATCAACAAGTCGCGCCTCTCCGACGAGACGGTGCGCGCCATGCTGAAAGTGCGGCCTGACAAGGTGCAGACCAACGAGAGTCTGGAAGCGGGCATTCGCCGCCTCTATGCCCTTGAGTCGTTCGATCGCATCACCTACGAGGTGGAGGAGCGTGACGGGGAAAACGTGCTGCTGGTGGATGCCAGCGAGAAGAACTGGGGGCCGGGCTACCTCAACTTCCAGTTCGGTTTCACCGATGACTTCGAGAACACCTCCAACTACAACGTCGGCATGTCCTATACCCTCACCAACGTCAACGAGTGGGGGGCCGAGTGGCTGACCGAGGCGTCGCTGGGCACGGCCAAACATATCAAGACCGACTTCTATACCCCCCTCGAACCCTCCCAGACCTTCTATGGTGAGGCGAGCCTGGCCTATGACCAGACCCTGCGCCGCCTGTTTTTCCCCAATCCGGATCCCGAGACGGTTTCGATAAGCTATCTCGACTCCGAATACTCCTTCTTCAGCGGTGATCTGTCGGTGGGCTGGAACCGCCAGCCCTGGAGCAGGTTGTCGATGGGGCTGGAGGGACAACTGGGCACGATTGATGTGAAGAACTTCAAGGGGCTGGAGATGGATGCCACGGCGTGGGGCCCCTATGTCCGCTTTGAACACGACAACCTGGATAGCCGCTATTTCCCCTATCAGGGGATGAAATGGGACATGAAACTGGGCCACTCCCATGTCAGTGTGGATGGACTCGAGTCAGCAGATGGCCGCAGTGAAGGCTGGAATTATCAGCTCTCGATGATCAAGCCCTGGTCATGGGACAGGCACAGCCTCAACCTGATCCTCGAAGGGGGTGGCTCGGGCAGTGAAGAGGTGGTGCCGCTGCATATTCAGGATCTGGGCGGACTGTTCCGCCTCTCCGGTTTCCAGCGCTACCAGCTGAGCGGTCGCTACAGCCTGTTTGGTGGCCTGCGCTACATCTATCGGGTGGCAGACAATGACTTCGGTGCCCTCAAGATGCCGCTCTATCTGGGCGGATCTCTGGAGCAGGGCGGGGTCTGGAACAAGGGGGAGGATATCAGTCTGGAGAGCTCGTTTACCGCCGGGTCGGTTTATGTCGGGGTGGAGAGCTTCCTCGGCCCTGTGTTCCTCGGCTACGGCATGGCGGAGGGGGGCAATGACGTCTTCTATCTGCAATTGGGCAGTACGTTCGAATAATGCCGAAATGATGCCAATTTGTTAACTCTGGTTGAGGGCGTTCAATTAATTTTCAAAAAATACCAGTCTGTTTAATTGGTTACGATTTTGTGGTGAATGAGTAAACAGGGTTTGGATTTTAATTAGTCGTTAAAACTTATATAGTGGGGAGCACCCTACGGGGTGTCCCGCAAGGACGATCGCCGCGAGCGTGGGCGAACCCCAAAAAAAGACCAAAGAGGAATTAGTCGTGCTTGAAACATACCGTAAACACGTCGCAGAACGTGCCGCCGAGGGCGTGGTTGCCAAACCTCTGGATGCAGAGCAGGTCGCCGCCCTGGTTGAGCTGCTCAAGAACCCGCCCGCTGGCGAACAAGACTTTCTGAAAGAGCTGTTGTCCTCCCGTATTCCCCCCGGTGTCGATGAAGCGGCCTATGTCAAAGCCGGTTTCCTCACCGCCGTCGCCAAGGGCGAAGCCCACTCTCCCATCCTGACTGCCGCCGAAGCTGTTGAGCTGCTGGGCACCATGCAGGGTGGTTACAACATTCAACCGCTGATCGACCTGCTGGATCACGCCACCTTGGCGCCGCTTGCCGCCAAGGGGCTCTCCCACACCCTGCTGATGTTTGACTCTTTCCACGACGTGGAAGAGAAGGCCAAGGCGGGTAATGTCCACGCCAAACAGGTGATGCAGTCCTGGGCTGATGCCGAGTGGTTCCTCTCCCGCCCGGAGCTGGCCGAGAAGATCACCGTCACCGTGTTCAAGGTGACCGGCGAAACCAACACCGACGACCTCTCTCCTGCACCGGACGCCTGGTCCCGCCCGGACATTCCACTGCACGCGCTGGCGATGCTGAAAAACGCCCGTCCCGGCATTACCCCGGACAAGGATGGCGCCGTCGGCCCCATCAAGACCATCGATGCCCTGAAAGAGAAAGGCTTCCCGCTGGCCTATGTGGGTGACGTGGTCGGTACCGGCTCTTCCCGTAAATCCGCCACCAACTCGGTGCTCTGGTTCATGGGCGACGACATTCCGTTCGTGCCGAACAAGCGCGCTGGCGGTGTCTGTCTGGGTGGCAAGATTGCCCCGATCTTCTTCAACACCATGGAAGATGCCGGCGCTCTGCCCATCGAAGTGGACGTCTCCAAGCTGGAAATGGGCGATGTGATCGACATCTACCCCTATGCCGGCAAGATCTGCAAACACGGCACCGACCAGGTGCTTGCGCAGTTTGAACTGAAAACCGACGTGCTGATCGACGAAGTGCGTGCCGGTGGCCGTATTCCGCTGATCATCGGCCGCGGCCTGACCGACAAGGCCCGCGAAGCGCTGGGGCTGCCGTTTTCCACCGTATTCCGTCGCCCGCAGCCGGTGGCCGATACCGGTAAAGGCTTCACCCTGGCCCAGAAGATGGTGGGCAAGGCGTGCGGCGTGAAGGGCATTCGCCCGGGCACTTACTGCGAGCCCAAGATGACCACGGTCGGCTCTCAGGACACCACGGGCCCGATGACCCGCGACGAGCTCAAAGATCTGGCCTGCCTCGGCTTCTCCGCCGATCTGACCATGCAGTCCTTCTGCCACACCGCAGCCTATCCGAAGCCCATCGACGTACAGACCCACCACACCCTGCCGGACTTCATCATGAACCGCGGCGGTGTGAGCTTGCGTCCGGGTGACGGCGTCATCCACTCCTGGCTGAACCGCATGCTGCTGCCGGATACCGTGGGTACCGGTGGTGACTCCCACACCCGTTTCCCCATCGGTATCTCCTTCCCGGCGGGCTCCGGTCTGGTGGCCTTCGCCGCCGCCACCGGCGTGATGCCGCTGGACATGCCGGAGTCCGTGCTGGTGCGCTTCAAGGGCCAGCTGCAGCCGGGCATCACCCTGCGTGATCTGGTGCATGCCATCCCCTACGCCGCCATCCAGAAAGGGCTGCTGACCGTCGAGAAAGCGGGCAAGAAGAACATCTTCTCCGGTCGCATTCTCGAGATCGAAGGTCTGCCGACCCTGAAAGTGGAGCAGGCATTCGAGCTGGCAGATGCCAGCGCCGAGCGTTCAGCTGCCGGTTGCACCATCAAGCTGGATAAAGAGCCGATCATCGAGTATCTGAAGTCCAACATCGTGATGCTGAAATGGATGCTCTCCGAAGGCTACGGCGACGTACGCACCATCACCCGTCGCATCAAGGGGATGGAAGAGTGGCTGGCCAACCCGACCCTGATGGAAGCGGACAAGGATGCCGAGTACGCCGAAATCATCGAGATCGATCTGGCCACCATCAAGGAGCCGATCCTGTGTGCACCGAACGATCCGGACGACGCCCGTCTGCTGAGCGACGTGGCTGGCGACAAGATCGACGAGGTGTTCATCGGTTCCTGCATGACCAACATCGGTCACTTCCGCGCAGCCGGCAAACTGCTCGAGAAGTATCAGGGCGAGCTGCCGACCCGCATGTGGATCGCGCCTCCCACCAAGATGGACAAGGATCAGCTGACCGAAGAGGGCTACTACGGTATCTTTGGTCGCGTCGGTGCCCGCATCGAGATCCCGGGCTGCTCCCTCTGCATGGGCAACCAGGCGCGGGTAGCGGAAGGAGCCTCAGTGGTCTCCACCTCCACCCGTAACTTCCCGAACCGTCTGGGTAAAGGAGCCAATGTCTATCTGGCCTCAGCAGAGTTGGCCGCCGTTGCCGCCATCCTCGGCAAGCTCCCGACCGTGGCGGAGTACCTGCAATACGCCAAGGCGCTCGATGCCACTGCGGCAGATACTTACCGCTACCTCAACTTCAACGAGATCGCCTCCTACACCAAGAAGGCCGATGCGGTGATCCTGCAACAAGCCGTTTAACGGAGTTCTTGCGCGATTTGCGCGATAAGAAGCCAATAATGCCGCGTATTTACGCGGCATTATTTATTTGTGTGTTATTCACCGTCTTTTTTGAAGATTGTTTGCACGATCCTTGCTAGAGAGATCCAACCACCTGTTTGGTGGTTCGTTTTATAAACGCTTTGGGTTATGTTGTTCGGTTATGTGCGGTAATGATGAGGCATCGTTATCGAGGGAAAGTGGATATCTGTTCACTGGGTGCTTGCGTTGGCAGGCCTGACGAATTGCGGCGTGGTTCTTTATGTTTCTGTTCAGGATCGATCTCTCCCGAACCGGGTTACGCTTCGGCGGTGCCTTGCTGGTCTTTACCCTGCCGCTGCTGGTGGGAGCTTGGCTCATCCACAGCAATTATGTGCAGGAGCTGAAAGCGGAATCCAGTGCCTCTGCCCACAAGGCCAGAACCCTGATGGAGTCGATGCTGGATCATGCGGAGCAGGCCAATCGCTCCGTGCTGCCTCTGGTGAATGCTCCCTGTCGCGACAACCTGCTGGTGCTGCGCAAGAAGGTCGCCATCGAGCCTTTCCTGCGTTCGGTCAATCTGGTACGAAACGGCATCATCAATTGCACCTCGCTGTTTGGTGAGGCCAATGATGCCGATGACGGCTCCATCTACACCGGCCGCAAGCTGTTGCTGATGAGTGGCAACCGGGTGCGGCAAAATCACCCGCTGCTGGTGGTGCGCACCGAACAGGGCAAGGATGCCGCCTTGAGCGCCATCGACAGTACCCAGCTCAGCTTCATGCTCTCCATGAGCGGAAAATCCAGTGCGCTCTATCTGCAGGTGGGGTCGGCCTGGCTCAATGAGTCTGGCCGCTATCTGAGCGAGGCGCCCACCCTCCATCGCGGGATCAGCCAGGCCCTCACATCATCCCATTATCCTTTCACCATCCATGCCGGTTATGCCATGCCGGTCTACTGGAAGTCGCTGTGGGCCGCGCGGCACGTGGCGCTGTCGTGGCTGGCGGTATCCTCTCTTTTGCTGGCCTGGCTGGTGTGGTGGGTGCTGGGGCGTCCCGGCTCGCCAACAGATGAATTGCGACGCGCCCTGCGGGCCAGGGAGTTTGTTCCCTATCTGCAGCCGCTGATTGCCAGCCACGACGGCAAGATGATGGGCGCCGAAGTGCTGATGCGCTGGGAGCATGTCAATGAAGGGGTGATCCGACCCGATCTCTTTATTCCGCAAGCGGAGGAGTCGGGACTGATCGTCCCCATGACCACCCATATCATGAAGCAGGTGGCGACACGGTTGAACCGCTCTCAGGAGCAGTTGCCCGATGGGTTTCATATCAGCTTCAACATCAGCGCCGCCCATTGCCACGATTTTGCCCTGCTGGCCGAGTGTCGCGCCTTCCTCGGCCACTTCGTCCCCGGCAAGGTGGTTCTGGTGCTGGAGCTGACCGAGCGGGAGTTGTTGATGTCAGATCCCCAGACCCTCTCCCTGTTCCGCCAGCTGGACGAGATGGGGGTCAAACTCGCCATCGACGACTTTGGCACCGGCCACTCCAGCCTGGCTTACCTGCAGCAGTTTCATGTGGATTACCTCAAGATCGACAAATCCTTTATCGCCCGCATCGGTACCGAGTCGCTCTCGGAACATATCGTGGACAACGTGATCGATCTGGCGACCCGGCTCGGTCTGGCGCTGGTGGCGGAAGGGGTGGAGAGCGAGCGTCAGGCTGATTACCTCAGGGCCAAAGGGGTCGACTATCTGCAGGGATACCTGTTTGCCCGCCCCATGCCGCTGCGCCAGTTCTGTGAGGAGCTGCTGCCGGAAGAGGCACAAACCCGGCAGCCAGATGGGGTGCGAGGCATCCCGAACGCCACCTGATCTAACGGTGACAGACGGGCGGACACGCTCCCGTCTGGCTCGGTAGGGAAGTGCTCTCTCCCTATCCCCCCTCGACTGCAGGGGCTTGTTTTTCATGCCTTGCCGCTCGCTTTTCGGTAGAATCAGCGCTCATTTTGACGTCAGTAAAAGATGAGGCGCGGTATGACGGTTCAGTTCCAGGCATTTCACAGCATCAAGGCGATCGGTAATCGGGAGGTGCTGTTCAACTGGTCGAGAACCAATCCCCTCGGGGCGCTGGATCAGGTGTGGCGCCCGAAAACCCGCGATGAGCTGCAAGCGCTGCTGAGGGAGCACCCCGAGCGTAAGTTGCGCCTTATCGGCTCCGGCCTCTCTTTCGAACCCATTCACAGCGTCTATGCCGAGGGCAGTCAGGCGCTGCTGGTGGACTTGCACCACCTGCGCGGCCAGTTGGCGAAAACTGCCGATACCGTGACCTATCAGGCGGGGACGCCCCTCGACACCGTTTATGCCGAGCTCATCGCCATAGAGCGGATGTTGCCTGCATCCCCGGGCGTTATCGGCATCCAGACCTTGGGCGGCGCCCTCAGCACCGGCACCCACGGTCAGGGGCTGCACCAGTCTGCCCTCTGCGATGCGATGGAGGCGATGACGGTGATGCTGGCCAATGGCGACATCATCCGGGTGGATCGCACCGACCCGCGCTTCGGCGCCTTCGTGATGGGGATGGGGATGCTCGGCATCCTGCTCGACGTCACCCTGCGCACCGTGCCAAATCGCATTATGCGCTGCACCAAGTTCACCACCGATTACCCCTTCCTGCTGGAGCACAACGAACGGCTCAACCGCGAGCACGGCTTTGTGAAGAGCTGGTGGTTTGCCTGGACCGGCGAGAGCCACATCTGGCTGGTGGATCCCGCCTCTGATGAGGAGGTGGCCCGCTACCGCGCTGGCGGCAGCGAGCCTTTGCTGCTGGATGGCGATATCGACGCCCGCATGAATGCCACCATTGATGCCACTTTGCAGAAGATGGCGAAAGACACCAAGGATGAGGCGCTGGCTGGCGAGCACTTCGAGACGGTGCGCCGCTTCAAGGATGCCTCCGATCTGGTGGGCAACGTCTACCAGATCCTCTGCAAGGGGATCCCGGCCCCCCAGATCAACTGCGAGGTGGCGGTGCCGCTTCATCGCATGAACGAGGCACTGGAGACCCTGCAAGCCTGGCAGCAGGCCAACCCAGGCGTGCTGCACTACCCATTTATCCTGCGCTGCACCGGCCCCTCCGAGGCCTGGCTAAGTGCCGCCTACGGCCAGCCGGTCTGCTGGATCGGTTTTCTGGTCTATCTGGCGGCGGACGGCACCTTCGTCAATGGCTCGATGGAGCAGATGCGCGAGCTGCAGCAACTGCTGGCGCCGCTTGGCGGCATTCCCCACTTCGGCAAGCATCTGGCGATGGATCTGTATGACTTCCCGGCCCTGCTGCCGCGCTGGAACGACTTCGTGGCGTTGAAAGCCGAGCTTGACCCCCACGGCCGCTTTGAAAACCGCTGGCTCAGCGACCTGTTTGCCAACCGGTAAGGATCTGACATGACCGATATGCAAGATACCCGTATCCCAGTGACCCTGCTGACCGGCTTTCTCGGCAGCGGCAAGACAACGCTGCTCAACCACTGGGTCAAGCAGCCGGAGCTCGGTGAGTGCGCAGTGCTGATCAACGAGTTCGGCTCGGTGGGGCTGGATCACCATCTGGTGCAGCAGGTGGATGAGCAGGTAATGCTGCTCGACTCCGGCTGCATCTGCTGCTCGGTGCAGGGCTCTCTGGTGGAGGCGCTGCAGGGGCTGTTTATGAAAGCCATCCAGCGCAAGATCAAACCGTTCAAGCGGCTGATTATCGAGACCACTGGCCTCGCCGATCCGGCCCCCGTGCTGTTCACGTTGAGGGAAGAGGGCTTTATCGCCCAGCGCTACCGCTTCGATGGCACTGTCACCGTGGTAGATGCCGGTCATATCGAGCAGCAGCTGGCAGCCCAGTATGAGGCGGTGAAGCAGGTGGCGCTGGCGGATCTGCTGGTGGTGAGCAAGGGGGATCTGGTGGACGGCGAGCAGATGGCGCGCGTCGAGGCCCAACTGGTGGCACTCAATCCGGCGGCCCCGATCCAACAGGTGACCAATGGTGAACTGTCGCCCAGGGTGCTGGAGAAGCTCGGCGCCTACAACGAAGCGGCGGGGCGCGATGTGCGCCAGTTGCTGGCCTGGCTGCGCACCGAATCCCCCAAGCAGGGGCTGGCGTCACCGATGCAGCCGAAGATGCAACCGTTCGCCGCCAAGGTGGGCACAGCTGCGCCCACCCACTTCGAGCACGGCAACATCGAGAGTTTCTCTCTGCGTATCGGTGAGCCGCTCAAGCCCTCTCGCCTGCTGGCTGCCATCGATGCGGTGCAGGCCCAATATGGCGATGCCCTGCTGCGCCTCAAGGGGATCTTGCAGCTGGAGGGGGAGAGCCAGCCGGTGGTGATCCACGGCGTCCACGGCCAGCTCTATCCGCTGCAGGCGCTGGGCGACTGGCCGGAGGGCAAGGCCCAGTCCCGACTGGTGTTTATCGTCAAGAGTCAGGACAAGGCCGGTATTGAGCAGCTCTTTATGGCGACCCTCAAGGCTCCCGAGCCCACCCTGGAAGAGCGGCTCAAAGCCATGCTGGGTCAGCCCGACAACTGATCTTGCGCGTTGCAGCTCTCCTGCATCGGGTCAGGACGGCGACGGTTGAACAGCACAAACGCCACCGGCACAAAGTAGAACGAGAGCAGGGTCGCCAGCGCTGTGCCACCGGCGATGGCGATGGCAAAGGGGGGCCAGAAGCCGCCGCCCCCCAGCAATAGCGGGATGAAGCCGCCCACCGTGGTGATGGTGGTCGAGACGATGTGGCGGCTGCAACCGGCCACCAGGTCACGGATCTGCGGCAGATTGCCCTGTTGTGCCAGCGGGTCTGCCCTCAGCTCGGCCAGAATGACGATGGCGGCGTTGATGGCCAGCCCCATCAGTCCCAGCAGGGCGATGATCACCGTAAACCCGAAGGGGTACCCCAGCAGCCAGACCCACAGCAGGCCGAGCCCAGCCGACTGGATCGCCACCAGGGTGACGATGCCTGCCAGCCGGAACGAGTTGAAGCTGAGCACCAGCACGGCCACCAGCAGCACGGCGACCAGGCTGACATGGGCCATCAGATTGCCCACCGATTCATCCCGCTTGGCGGCTTCCCCGCCAAACTCCAGTCGATAGCCCGGCGGCAACGCCAGCGCCTTGGTGGCCAGCCTCTCTTTGACCTGCTCCAGCACGGTTTGCGGCAGTACGCCGACCGCCAGATAGGCCTCCAGCACATTGACCCGCTCACCATCCCGACGGCTGATCTCCCCCCAGCTTGGCAGCAGTTCGGGAGTGGCCAGTGCCCGCAAGGTGAGATTGGCAGCCCCTTGCTGGCCGGTGCCGGTGAGCGACAGCGGCACATTGAGCAGCGCATCCGGATCCTGACGCAAGGGCTCTGCCAGCCGCACCCGAACCGGGATTGACTCGGTGCCTTCCAGCACAGTGCCGCCCAACCTGCCATCCAGTGCGCCAGCCAGCCGGGAGGCAACATCGGTCAGGCTCATGCCTGCCAGTCGGGCGGCCTCCTCATCGACCTGCAACCAGAGTTTGGGGGCTCCGGCCTGCAAGGTGGCGCGGGTCTGCACCACGGCCGGGGTATTGGCGAGCAGACTGCGCAGCTCCTCTCCCAGACGGTGTAGTTGTTCAAGGTCGGGGCCAAACAGCCGCAGCTCGACCGGGGCATTGAAAGGCGGCCCCTGTTCCAGCTTGCGCACCAGGATCTGCGCTTCGGGAAATGTTGCATCGAGCCGCTGCTGCAGTTGTGGAATGAGCCGCTCGGCAGCATCGGCATCCTGCAGGGTGATCATCCCCTGGGCGTAATCGGCCCGCCCCTGTTTTCTGGGCACCAGGTTGTAGTAGAAGCTGGGGGCGTTGTCACCCACCACCCAATCCTGACGAACCAGCTCGGGGAGACTGGCCAGCTCGGTGGAGATCCCCAGTGCCAGTTCGCGGGTGCGCGCCAGGCTCGCCTGTGGGGAGAGGCTGGCCTCGATGTGGATCATGTCCCGGTCGGCAGGGGGAAAGAACTGTTCGGTGAGGCGGCCCGCCACCCAGAAACCGAGCAGGGGCAGCAGACTGACCAACAGCAGGGTTCGCAAGGGGTGAGCCAGCGCCATGGCGATGCTCTGCTGGAAACGGGCGCTCACCCGGGGCATGTGCAAGCCATCCTGATACCAGCGTCCCCCCTGGTCACTGCCAATCCAGCGGGCTGCGAGGCCAGCCACCAGGGTGTGGGCGATGAGGTAGGATCCCAGCAGCGAGCAGATCACCGCCCAGGCGATGCCGCCGACAAACTCGCCCGCCGGGCCCGGCATCAGAATGATCGGCATAAAGGCGAGCATGGTGGTGAGGGTGGAGCCCAGCAGTGGCAGCCAGAGGTGGCCGATGGCTTCCAGTGCGGCGGCACTCATGGCCATGCCGTGGCGGCGCTGATACTGCACCCGATCCGCCATGACGATGGCGTTGTCCACCATGATCCCGAGCGCCACCACCAGACCGGTGACCGACATCTGGTGAATGGGCAAATTGATCATGTTCATGCAGGCGAATGAGAACGCCACGGTAAGCGGCAGCGACAGGGCCACGATAATGGCGGCCTTGACTCCCAAGGTCACCAGCAGCACCGCCACTATGATGAGGAAGCCCTGCACAATGTTGATGAGCAGGGTGTCGAGCCGCTGATCGGTATAACGCTGCTGATCGAAGCTGGTGACGAGGCCGATATTATCCGGCAAGTCCTGTTGCAGCTTGGCCAGCATGGTATCGACCCGTGCCGACCAGAGGTCGATGCGGTGATCCTGTGCCATGCGCAGGCCGACCACCACGGCCCGTTCACCATTGGCAAAGGCCAGCTGACTCTCCGGCTGGTGCAGGGTACGTCTTACCTCGGCCAGATCGCCAAGGCGCAGGGTCTGGCCCTGCTCGCCGGTACGCAGCGGGATCTGGCGGATCCGCTCCAGGGTATCGAGGGCGCCGCGGATCTCCACCTGAAAGCGATTGTGGCTGCCCTGCAACTCCCCGGCGGCCACTTTGGCATCGGCACCGCTCAGCGCCTGGGCAAGCTGTTCGCCACTCATGCCGCTGGCACTGAGGGCGAGGGGATCGAACCGCACCTCGATCTCCTCCTGCGGTGCCCCGACCCGCTCGACGTATTCGGTACCCGGCAGCTGGCGAGCCCGGCGTTCCAGCTCGGCGCTGTAGCGGGCGAGGCGATCCAGCTGCGGCTGGCCCGGCCCGCGCCAGACCACATTGACCAGCCGGGTGAAGGGATAGCCTTTCTCATCATCCAGCTTGGGGGCACTGGCGCCGGCTGGCAGTCCGGCGGCAAGATCTGCCAGCCGGTCACGGACTCTGGACCAGACGGGCTCGACATCGCTGACCTCATCCTTGAGCTCCAGATTGATGATGGAGAGACCGGGGCGAGAGCTCGACTCGATCAGCTTGATCTCGCTCTGGGCCCGCAGCCGGTTCTCGATAGGCTCGCTCACCAGCGCTTCCACCCGCTCGGCGCTGGCCCCGGGGAAGTGGGTAACCACGCTGGCAAAGCGGCTGGTGAGCTGGGGATCTTCGGTTCTGGGCAGGGTCTGCAATGCCGCAAGGGCGGCCGTCAGCAGCAGCGCGACCGTCAATAGCAGCAGGCGGCCATTCTCGATAAACGGGCGGATCATGACTGTGGCTCCAGATGGCCTGCCTGATGATCCACGCTGGTTGTCAGGGTGACCTGCTGGCCCGGTACCAGTTTATGCAGGCCATCGGTCACCAGCTGTTCCTGTCCGTTCAGGGCACCACTGATCCAGGCCCGTTCGCCATCTTGCTGCAGCAGGGTGACGTCCCGACTGACCACCCGGGGTGGCGTTTCGTCGTTGAGCAGATAGAGGGTCCAGCTGCCGCGCAATCCCTGGGTCAGTGCGGTGAGCGGCACCTCGTAGGCGCGGGTGGGCTCGCGGGTCTGATGCAACAGGGTGATCAGTTGCCCCTCTGCCAGCTGTTCGCCGCCCCGGGTCAGCTGGAAGCGGGCGGTGCGGGTGTGGGTCTGCCCGTCCACTTGTACCCCCAGATTAAGCAGGCGCCCCTCCAGTGATTGCGCCCCGCTTTGCAGAGGATAGCGTTGGCCGACGATCAGGGACTCGGCCTGTTTCACCGGCACGCCGATATCGGCCTCCCACTGGCCGCTGCGGGTCAGGGAGAAGAGAGGCTGACCTGCGGCCACCACGGCCCACAATGCCTGCTCGCGGCTGACCACAATTCCGTTGAAGGGGGCGCGCAGCTGTGATTTCTCCTGTTTGACCCGGTTGGCTTCGAGGGCGGCGGCCAGCTGGTTGGCGCTTGCCTCCAGCATGCGGACTTTGCCTTGCTGTTCATCCAGCGCTTGACGGGAGCTGAACTGCTGCTGGCGCAAGGCGGTGAGCCGGTCGAGCGTCTGCCGGGCAAGGGTCAGCTCGGCCTCGTTCTGGGCAGCCCGGGCGGCCAGCTCTTTGGCTTCCACTGCCAGCAGCCGGGTATCCAGTGTGGCGAGCTGTTCGCCAGCCGCGACCGGCTCTCCGCGTCCCTTGTGCAGGGTGGCGATCCGCCCTGCCAGCTCGAAGCCTACCTGGCTGTGCTCGGGGGCGATCACCCTGCCATTGAAGCGGTGCAGCACCGGGTAGTGATCGCTGGCTTGCAGCGGCTGGGCGATCACCCGGGTCAGGGCGGGTGTTTCTTCTGACTCTGTGACCGGGCTGCAGCCACTCAGTAACAGCGCCAGCAGGATTAAGCAAAGTGTCATGACATCATCCTCTGGTTGACATAACATCAAATCACACCGGTGAGTCTAGTTTTTCGAAACTAGACTGTCCAGTTTGATTGTGGAGGAAAAATGAACATTTCACCCCGTAGTCAGCAGAAGCGGGCTGCGATCCTCGATGCTGCCGGGCGGCTCTTCTGTCAGCACGGTCTGCATCTGGTCAGCATGGACATGGTGGCCAGTGAAGCGGGCGTCTCCAAGCAGACGGTCTACAGCCATTTTGCCAACAAGGAGTCGCTGTTTGCCGAAGCGGTGGGCAGCAAGTGCGTCAGCAGCGAGCTGATGCCGGAGGTGTTGCTGCGTGGCAACAATGTGCGGGAGAGCCTGATTGCCTTTGGTCGCAGCTTTCGCAAGTTGATCCTGAGCGATGATGCCATCAATATCTTTCGCACCTGCATCAGCTGCAACGATGCCCAGCTGGCCACCCTTTTTTTCGAGGCGGGCCCGCTCTACGTGACCGAGATGCTGTCCAACTGGCTGGAGCAGCAGAAGCAGCAAGGCCTGCTGTGCCATCAAGACAGCGAACAGGCCGCCTTGCAGCTGTTGCTGATGTGGCAGGGCAAGGAGCGCATGCTCCGTGAGCTGGGTCTGCCGTTGACCCAGAGCGCTGCCGAGCAGGATGCCTGGACCCTGAGTTGTGTCGATCTCTTCCTGACCGCCGCCGCTCCCCCGCAAAAATAATGGAGGTGGCAATGAGCCACACAGTGACAGATGCCCAGCGCAAGTGGCTGCCCCTGTTGGCGGCGGTCGGTTTCTTTATGCAGGCGCTGGATGGCACCATTCTCAACACCGCCCTGCCCAGCATGGCCGAGACCTTGGGAGAGAGCCCGCTGCAGATGCAGTCGGTGATCATTGCCTACATGTTGACGGTGGCGTTGCTGATCCCGGCCTCCGGCTGGCTGGCTGACAGATTCGGCACCCGCCGCATCTATCTGGCTGCCATCTCGCTCTTTACCCTCGGCTCGCTCGCCTGCGCCGCCTCCAATTCGCTCTCCATGCTGGTGGCCGCCCGGGTGCTTCAGGGGATTGGCGGTGCGCTGCTGATGCCGGTGGGGCGGTTGGCGGTGTTGCGGGTCTATGACAAGCACGAGCTGCTGCGGGTGATGTCGTTTGTCACCATCCCGGGGTTGCTCGGCCCGCTGATGGGGCCGGCACTCGGTGGCTGGCTGGTGGAAGTGGCGAGCTGGCACTGGGTATTTCTCATCAACCTGCCGGTGGGATTGCTCGGCTTTATCGCCAGCTGGCACTTTATGCCGGAGCTGCGGCAGCAGACCGCCCGGTTCGACTGGCAGGGCTTCGTGCTGTTCAGCCTCGGCATGGTGCTGGTGTCGGTCGGCTTGCAGGGTCTGGGGGAGCACAGCATCTCCACCGGTTGGGCGCTGTTTGCACTGATCTTCGGCTTGGCGGCGATGGCGAGCTACTGGCTCTATGCCGCCAATGCACCGCAGCCGCTCTTTAGCCTGAACCTGTTCAAGACCGCCACCTTTGCCATCGGCATCTGGGGCAACCTGTTTGCCCGCCTCGGCAGCGGCGCCATGCCCTTCCTCACTCCGCTGTTTCTGCAACTGGGGCTCGGTTTCTCGCCAAGCAAGGCGGGGATGACCATGATCCCCACCGTGATTGGTGCCATGCTGACCAAGACGCTGGTTAACAAGCTTATTCCGAAGGTGGGCTATCGCCGCATTCTGATCGGCAACACCCTGTTGCTGGGGGCGATGATCGCCAGCTTCTACTTTATCGACAACCAGCTCCCCTACGGGGTCTTGCTGGGCTGGCTGGCGATCTTCGGCGCCATCAACTCGCTGCAGTTCTCCGCCATGAACACTCTCACGCTGCAAGATCTCAGCCCGACCCTGGCCAGCAGTGGCAACGGTCTGCTCTCGGTGGTGATGCAGCTCTCCATGAGTTTGGGGGTGGCGATTGCCGCCAGCCTGCTCGGGCTCTTCTCGGCGGGCCCCTCAGCGGGCACCTTAGTGGCCGAGGGTCAGTGGCTGGCCGGGTTCCACCTTACCTACCTTTGTGTCGGGCTGCTCTCCATGCTGGCGGCGCTGATCTTCGCCCAGCTGGCGCGCGATGGGGCTACGCCGTCGGGGCGGGCAGATAGCTGACCTCGCAGGGGAGCTGCACCAACACTTCGGCCAGATGCTCGGTCGCCAGCAAAAAGGTCTGCTCCGGGTGGCCCGGAGTCCAGGTGAAGGCGGTGTGGTTGAGCAGTTGCGGATCCACCAGTAGCGGAATATCGGCGCGGGGCAGGAAGGGGCAGACCGCCCCCGGCAGGCAGCCAATCTCCGCCTGCATCTCTTCGGCAGTGCAGATGGAGGGCTTGGCACCGAGCGCGGCCTTGACCGCCTTGTTGTCGAGTCGCCCGTCCCTGTGGGTCAGCAGCAGAGCGAAGCGGCCATCCTTGAACTTGAGAAACAGGGTCTTGCTGAACTCCGCCTGCCAGCCGAGGCGGGCCTTGACCTTTTCATCGGTGGCGTAGTCGAGAATGGGTTCATGCTCATAGCGCTGGTGGGGCAGTTCGGCCAGCAACTGGCAGTTGAAATGGTGAATGGTATCGAGTGGCATGGGGTTCTCCTGTAGTGGGCGCTATCCTGCCAGCCTCGCAGGGTCAGGCCCAATGACACTTTCTTATCCGTGATAAGCAACCCTGTCCGTGGAAACAACAAGGGCGCCGTGAGGCGCCCTTGCGGATCAGTGATGCTGCAATTCGCACGCTTCCCAGTGAAAGGGAATGGGGCACAGCTGCTGGGAAGCCTTGTCATAGGCTTGCCACAGCTCGCCCATGGTGCGGCCATCGACCGGGTGGCGCAGTTTGGGGGCAAGCTCGGCCAGCGGCCACAGCACGAAGGCGTTGGTGAGCACTTCACCGCGCGGCAGCACCAGCGGGGTGTCACAGACCAGATCGCCATAGAGCAGCAGGTCGAGATCCAGGGTGCGCGGGGCGAACTTCTTGGCATCCGGCTCGCGGCCGTGGGCGAACTCCATGGCCCGCAGTCGCTGGCAGACGGTGGCCAGCGGCAGATCGGTCTCGGCAGCTGCTACCATGTTGTAGAAGGGGCGGCCGTTGAAGCCGACCGCTTCGCTTTCGAATACCCGGGAGACCCGCAGCTCGCCAAATTCGGCGTGCAGGGCATCGAGCCCGGCGCGGATATGGCGATCCCGCTCGATGTTGGAGCCGAGGCTGATATAGATGGTGGTCATCAGTTGCTGCTCGCGGCAGGGGTGCGATGGCGCAGGATCTCGACGCCGACCCCGGCGGCATTGGGCACGGCGCCCGGCTTGGTGAGCGTCACCTTGACCCACTGTACCCGCTCGTCGGCGAGCACCAGCATGGCGACCTGCTCGGCCATGGTCTCGACCAGCTCGACCACCTTGCCGGTGACATGCTCGCAAATCTTGTTGGAGAGGTCGGCATAATCCAGTGCCAGATTGATGTCGTCGGTTGCTGCCGCGGGGCGGTTGTCGAACCCCATCTCGAGGTCAAAACGGAGCTTTTGGCGAATGCCCTTCTCCCACTCATATACACCTATGGTGGTCAAAACTTCGAGTCCGCGAATAAACACCTTGTCCATGACTGTACTTCTTCTTTACTCTTGATGGGCTGTGATGACAGCGCAGGGATGCTGGCCGGGCAACAGGCTTGCCGAGGCGCTCTGGGTGGGCATGGGCCCATGCCAGCGTATGTGGCCCGCATCATACCCCATTCATATCGTGGTAAAAACGACCAAGATGACGGCCCTGACGATTTTGATGATTATTCTGGCCTACCTGGGTGGTTCACTATCCAGTGCTGTGCTGGTCTCCCGCTGCACCGGTCTGCCCGACCCGCGGGATCATGGCTCCCACAATCCAGGGGCAACCAATGTGCTGCGCCTCGGTGGCCGGATGGCAGCGCTGGTGGTGCTGCTGCTCGATGTGCTCAAGGGCACTGTGCCTGTCTATCTCGCCTGGTATCTGCAGATCAAACCCGTCTACCTCGGCTTTATCGGGGCCGCCGCCTGTCTCGGCCATATGTACCCCATCTTCTTTCATTTTCGTGGTGGCAAAGGGGTGGCGACGGCGCTGGGCACCATGATGCCCATCGGCTTTACCATGGGGGGCGCCGTGATTGGCACCTGGCTGCTGGTGCTGCTGGTGAGCGGCTACTCCTCGCTGGCCTCCATCATTACCGTGCTGCTGACGCCGCTCTTTACCTACCTGCTCAAACCCGAATATACCCTGCCAGTCTCCCTGCTCTCCTGCCTTATCCTGATCCGCCATCACGAGAACATCTCCCGCCTGCTCAAGGGGGAGGAACCCAGAGTCTGGGGGCGAAAAGGCGCGGCCTGTGCCGAAGAAGTGGCAGAAATGGACGATGTTGCGCAAAAAAGAGACGAACGAGACAAAAAGTGAAATTTCCCGTTGACCATCCGCCTTAAAATCCGTTTAATAGCGCCCACGCCCAGATAGCTCAGTCGGTAGAGCAGGGGATTGAAAATCCCCGTGTCGGCGGTTCGATTCCGTCTCTGGGCACCAATTACAATTCCTCCTTAGTTCAGTCGGTAGAACGGCGGACTGTTAATCCGTATGTCACTGGTTCAAGTCCAGTAGGAGGAGCCAATTCAAAAAGCCCTTGTCGCAAGACAAGGGCTTTTTTCTATTTGGCGCAGCCATTTTTTAACCATAAAAACAACCACACACGCACAGATGAACCGCAGGATAGATATGGAAAATCATGTAGTTATAGAGTCAAAGGGGCGACTTGCCGCCATTAGGAACTGGATGGAACCCGTGCTGGTACTGCTTATTCTTGGCAGCCTGTTCGGTTACCTCGGCAGCCAGATGGGCCTCTCTGCCATGGTCAACACCCTGTTCAATACCGCCCACCAGCTGCTGCTCAATACCGTGCTCTTTATCATGGGGATCACGGTGCTCTCCGGCGCCCTCAGCCAACTCTTGAGCGAGTTCGGGGTGATCCGTCTGCTGGAGGTGCTGCTGGCGCCCCTGATGAAGCCGGTGTTTCGTCTGCCCGGTCGCACCGCCCTGGCGGCGCTGATGACCTTCTTCTCCGACAACCCGGCTGTGATCAGCCTCGCCAAGGACAGCCGCTTTCGCAAAGACTTCACCCCTTGGCAGCTGGTGTCTCTCACCAACTTCGGCACCGCCTTCGGCATGGGGCTGATCGTGGTGACCTTTATGGCCACCCTGCAACTGCCGAGCGGTGAATCCACCGCCAGCGCGGCGCTGATCGGGCTGCTCGGCGCTCTGGTCGGCTCGGTGGTCTCTACCCGACTGATGCAGCGGATGATCCGCCCACTGGTGGGGGAAGTGCTGAACGATGACGCTGTATCGTCCGACGGCCGCAAGGTAGGGGTGACCAAAGAGGCGGCTCCCGGCTGGCTGAGGATCCTCAACTCTCTGCTCGATGGCGGCAAATCTGGCGTGGAGCTGGGGATGGCGGTGATCCCCGGGGTGCTGATCATCAGTACCTTCGTGATGCTGCTCACCTTCGGCCCCGGCGACAAGGGCTATACCGGCGAAGCGTTTCAGGGGGTAGCCCTGCTGCCAGTGCTGGCCGCCAAGGTGAGCTGGCTGTTTGACCTGCTATTCGGTTTCCAGCAGCCGGAGCTGGTCGCCTTCCCGGCTACCTCCCTCGGTGCGGTCGGTGCCGCCATGTCGCTGGTGCCCCCCTTTATTGCCAAGGGGTGGATCACCGGTAACGAGGTCGCGGTGTTTACCGCCATGGGGATGTGCTGGAGCGGCTTCCTGAGCACCCATACTGCCATGCTCGATGCCCTCGGCTATCGTCACCTCACCTCCCGCGCCATCGTCGCCCACACCATCGGCGGCCTGTGCGCCGGGGTGGCGGCGCACCAGCTCTATATGCTGCTGGGCTGAGTCGGGTTCAGATACGGATACAAAAAGAGGCTCTTCGGAGCCTCTTTGCATTTCTCCCTGCCGGTTCTGTTCACGGGCATACCAATCACCCTTGTGGCGTGATGCCCTGCACCTTCAACCAGAATCGCTCCTGACAGTGGTTGTGAAACAGCTTGCTGGCTGGAGTGATGGGGATGGGACTGGCGATGACCCGATAGCTGATCCAGCACTCGGCGCAAAGCTGCTGCGATGGCGCTTCGTCCTGCTCGGTTTGCTGGCGGATGACGACCCCATTGGCAAACCAGCTGGTGGTTATCTGGTGCTGGATCACAGTGCCGCTCTCATCATGCTCGCTATAGTGTTCACTCTCTTGGCGGGTGAGGGTGACGGGGCTCGCCTGTCGATGAATGGCCCTGATATAGCAGATTAGTTGATTCATTGCCGATCTTGCCGTGATGGTTGGCCTGCACTGGATGAGTTGCACAGGATGGAAGAGGGCTAGCCTAGCGCGCTGCATCGGCTGCGGCAATCGCATCGGCTGCGCCGCAAGCAAACCTGAAAGGGGGAGATAAATGGGGATCCCGCAAAACAAGGCCGAGCTGCTGCTCGCTATCGATACCAATTTTGGCAAGCTGTGCAAGGCGTTGCAGGCCATCCCCGAAAGTCGGGTGCGGGAGCTGACGCTGGAGGGGCACTGCAAGGGCACCACCATGAGTGTCGCCAATCTGGTTGCCTACCTTATTGGCTGGAACGAACTACTGATCAAGTGGATCGAGCGGGATGAGGCGGGTCTTCCGGTTGATTTTCCCGAGACCGGTTTTAAGTGGAACGAGCTGGGCAGGCTGGCTAAAACCTTCTATCGGGATTACGAAGGGCTCAGCTATCAGGCATTGTTGCAGCGGTTGGCGGCAGCCAAAGGGCGCATCATCGAACTGGTGGAGGCGCGCAGCGACCAGCAGCTGTATGGCTGCCTCTGGTATGAGAAGTGGACGTTGGGGCGGATGATCCAGTTCAATAGCGCCTCCCCCTATCTCAACGCCAACGGGCGGCTGCGCAAGTGGCTCAAATAGTTGGCGAGCAGGGTGTGAAAGGAAGGGGGCGCGGCTCGGGTGGGCGGCAAAACGCTTTGCCACCACATTGCCACTACCGCCCGCGGCGGCAGCCACTGGCCGCCTGACTCCCCTTTGCGCTCGGCCATCTCCTGAGTGCTGCTTGAACAAATAGATCTGCCATTCAAGGGATTAGCCGGAGCGGTGCGTTTTATCGCCGTGCTGGCCCCGCTTATGCAAATCTCTTGGCAATACCATTCAGGGTCGTTGTCGCGGAGAGTTATCATGATCAGCAGCCTGCTTCCTCTTGCCTCAATCGCCCTCAAGCTGGGCAGTCAGCTGCTTGGCAGCAGTAGCAAACCTGAGCCTGTGCAACAAACCGTGCAGGAGGAGCGCCTGCCTCCGACCGTCCAGAGCCTGTTTCAGCGGCTAGGCATCAAGGATGCCAATAGCGAGCAGAACCGCGCTGCCATCAACCACTTTATGGGTGAGCTGATGCAGACTTTGGGACTGGAGAATGGCGGCCAATCCCTCCCTGTCGCCATCGATAGCGCCCGCAGCCAGCTGGCGAGCGGCACCCAGAGCACCCGCCTCGATGCCCTGCAAAGTGAGCTCGATACCCTCAAGGATTCCCTTGGTGCCAGCCATCTCAATCTCGATCAGCTGCTCGGAGCCTTTAAACAGACCCTGCCGAATGGCAAGGGGGAGGGGGTGGGCAAGCTGCTCAATGCCAGCGCCTGAACTGCGGTGAGCGATAAAAAACGGCAACCGAGGTTGCCGTTTTGCTTTCTAGTTCGAATGACAAGCAGGTTGGTTTAACCCGTCCGTTTTGCCAGCCAGGTTTCGGCTGCGGTCAGGGCTGCCTCTACCTGCTCGCGGGCAACACCGCCTTTGGCGACCCGTTTGGCGAGGGTCGCTTCCAGTTCCAGATTGGGGTAGACGTCGAACTCGATCACCGGGCTGAAGCGCTGGAACTCGCCGATGGAGAGCTCTTCCAGCGGTTTGCCCATGCTGATGGCAAAGACCACGGTTTCGCCGACGATATGGTGCGCTTCACGGAACGGAATCCCCTTGGCTACCAGATAGTCCGCCAGCTCGGTAGCGTTGGCGTAACCGCCCTGCGCCGCCGCCATGGTGCGCTCGCCATTGACCTTCAGATCGATCAGCACCAGCGCCGCCATGTCGAGGCAGTCGTGCCAGGTGTCGAGGGCATCGAACAGCCCCTCTTTGTCTTCCTGCATGTCCTTGTTGTAGGCCAGCGGCAGCGCCTTGAGGCTCATCAGCATGCCCATCTGGGCGCCGACCACCCGGCCGGTCTTGCCACGAATAAGCTCCAGCGCATCGGGGTTCTTCTTCTGCGGCATCAGCGATGAGCCGGAGGTAACCGCGTCGGAGAGCTCGACAAAGCCCGCCTCGCCGGTGTTGTAGAAGATAAGGTCTTCGGCAAAGCGCGACAGGTGGGTCATGGAGAGGGACGCCACGTGCATCAGCTCCACCACGTGATCCCGATCGGAGACCGAATCCAGACTGTTGCGGGTGGCGCCGGTAAAGCCCATGTCGAGCGCCAAGGCTTCGCGGTCGATGGCGTAGGCAGTGCCCGCCAGCGCGCCGCAGCCGAGCGGGCTGGTGTCGAGGCGTTTCAGCGCATCCTGCAGGCGGGAGTAATCCCGCTCCAGCATCTCCACATAGGCCAGCGCCCAGTGGGCATAGGTGACCGGCTGGGCCCGCTGCAGGTGGGTGTAACCGGGCAGCACCGCAGCCTGATTGGCGCGGGCAGAGGCGACCAGCCCCTGCTGCAGGGCGGTGATGGAGCCGAGCAGCAGCTCGCCCTGCGCCTTGCACCAGAGTTTCAAATCGGTGGCGACCTGATCGTTGCGCGAGCGACCGGTGTGCAGCTTCTTGCCGAGATCGCCGACGGCGGCGATGAGCTGACTCTCGACCCAGGAGTGGATATCTTCGGCGTCCGAGCTCAGGATCTGCTGGGGATCCTGCTGCACCGAAGCGAGCAGCACCTCCATCGCCTGCTGCAACTTGCCCTGCTCATCGGCGGTCAATACGCCCACCTTGACCAGCGCTTTGGCCCAGGCCATGGAGCCCTGAATATCCTGCTCCGCCAAGCGGTAATCGAACCGCAGCGAATCGTTGAACTGCTTGAACCTGCTATCGGCTCCCTGACTGAAGCGTCCACCCCAAAGTGCCATACTGCTCTCCTTGAATGCGTTGTCGGCGGCGCCCTGGCCACCGAGCTTGAAATCGTGCCCAGTTTTTCTGCGAGTCTGTTATTTCACAGAAGCGGCCGGGGCGCTGCCGCTCTTGTCACACCCGCTGATGATGGGTCAGGGGCTATGCCCTCTGCCTGTAGAAGAGGGGGCCATGCCCCCTCAACGGAATCAACGGGTTATCGCGCTTGATTAGCCGTGGGTGTGATCGCCACCGATAGCCTGATGCTGCTCCTTCATGGCGCGGATCCGGCTGGCCAGGGTGTAGAGACGGATAAAGCCTTCGGCATGGCTCTGGTCATACACTTCGTCGGCGCCGAAGGTAGCGAAGTCTTCGGAGTAGAGGCTGTTCGGCGACTTCTTCTGCACCGCGGTGACCTGACCCTTGTACATCTTCAGCACCACTTCACCGTCGAGATCTTCGGCGATGGCGTTGGCAGAGGCGAGGATCGCCTTGCACAGCGGGGTGAACCAGCGGCCGTCATAGACCAGATGGGAGAACTCGGCACCCAGCTTCTCCCGCCAGGCGCGGGTCGGGCGATCCAGTACCAGCTCTTCCACGGCGCGCAGCGCGGCGACCATCACGGTACCGCCCGGGGTTTCGTAGCAGCCACGGGACTTCATGCCCACCATCCGGTTTTCGGTGATGTCGATGCGGCCCACGCCGTGCTTGCCGGCCCGCTCGTTCAGGGTCATCAGGATCTGGTGCGGGCTGAGCGGCTGATCGTCAACGGCCACCACTTCACCCTGCGCCACGGTCAGCTTGACGTACTCCGGCTGATCCGGTGCCTGTTCGGCCGGTACGGTCCACTGCCAGACCGCTTCGGAGGGCTCGTTCCAGGTGCTCTCCAGCTCGCCACCCTCGGTGGAGATGTGCCAGGCGTTGGCGTCGCGGCTGTAGATCTTCTTCAGGGTCGCCTTGCAGGGAATGTTGCGGGTCTCCAGATAGGAGAGCAGATCTTCCCGGGAGCGCATGTCCCAGATCCGCCACGGGGCGATGACTTTCAGTTGGGGCGCCAGCGCGGCGACCGCACCTTCGAAACGCACCTGATCGTTACCCTTGCCGGTGCAACCGTGGGAGATGGCATCGGCCCCTTCCGCCAGTGCGGCCTCGACCATCGCTTTGGCGATCACCGGACGGGCCATGGAGGTGCCCAGCAGATAGGTGCCTTCATAGACGGCGCCGGTCTTCAGGGTCGGGTAGACGTACTCTTTGACGAACTCTTCCCGCAGATCCTTGATGATGCACTTGGTGGCGCCGGAGGCGATCGCCTTCTGCTCGATCCCTTCCAGATCGTCGCGCTCCTGACCGACGTCGGCCACAAAGGCGATGATTTCGGCGTCATAGTGCTCTTTGAGCCAGGGAATGATGGCCGAGGTATCCAGTCCACCCGAGTAAGCCAGTACGATCTTGTTGATTCCGCTCATGTTACTTCTCTCCGTGATGATTCGATGATGATTCAATAAAAGGGTCGTGATTCAGGTTGAGTGCCGCGTTACTTGTTGCCCTGACTATTTATGCCCAAACAGGGTCAGCAACACGGCGTTCTGGATATGCATCCGGTTTTCGGCCTCGTCCATGATGAGGGAGGCGGGGCCATTCATCACCTGCGAGGTGATCTCCAGCTCCCGGTGCGCCGGTTGGCAGTGCAGCACATGCTGGATGCCGGTGCGGTCGAGCAGGGCCTGGTTGATCTGGTAAGGCATAAAGAGGTCTTTGACCTGCTCCATCGGGGTGTTGTCACCCATGGAGACCCAGGTGTCGGTGTAGGCCACGTCGAACCCTTCGATATCCGCCACGTCATCGCTGATGTGGATGGTCGCCCCCGACTTGGCCGCCAGTGCCTGCGCCTGCAGGAAGATCTGGGTATCCGGGCCGTGACCTTTCGGGCAGATGAGGGTGACGTCGGTGCCGAGGGTCGCCCCCAGCAGCAGCAGAGAGTGGCTGACGTTGTTGCCATCACCGAGGTAGGCAAGTTTCACCTTCGACAGGTCGTCGTAGTGCTCGGCAATGGTCATAAAGTCGGCCAGCCCCTGACAGGGGTGGTAGAGGTTGCACAGGCTGTTCACCACCGGCACTGTGCCGTGCTCTGCCAGCTCGACCAGAGTCTGGTGATCGAACACCCGGGCGACAATGGCATCACACCAGCGCGACAGGTTGGCAGCGAAATCCTTCACTGACTCCCGCTTGCCCAGTGCGCCGTTCTGCTGATCCAGATAGACGCTGTGGCCGCCCAGTTTGGCGATGCCGATGTCGAAGGTGACCCGGGTGCGCAGGGAGGGTTTCTCGAACAGGGTGACCACGCTCTTGCCGGCCAGCGCCTGGCTGTACTTCTTCGGGTCGGCCTTCACTGCTTTGCCCAGCGCAATCAGCGCCTCGATCTGGGCTTTATTCAGATCACTGTCTTTCAGAAGATGTTGCATCGGATGTTCCTTGTTCCGGTGGAGATCAAATAGTTACCTGGGTGCCGACCGCGCCGCCAGCCAGCAGCTTGAGCAGCTGATCCGGGTAGCGCCAGCTGGCGACACAGACCGGCTTGCCGAGGGTCTCGGCGGCGTGCAGGGCCGCTTCTACCTTGACCGCCATACCATCGCGGATCACCCCTTTCTCCATCAGATCCAGTGCGGTCAGCTTGTCGATCTGGGGCACCAGCTTGCCCTTGCCATCCAGGATGCCGCTCACATCGGAGAGCATCACCAGATCGGCACCGAGCGCCTCGGCAATGGCGGTGGCCGCCTGATCCGCGTTGACGTTCATCAGCTGGCCATCGGCGGTGATGCCGATGGAGCTCACCACCGGCAGGAAGCCCTGACCGAGGATCCCCGCCACCAGTGCCGGGTTGCCCGGCTTGCACTCGCCGACCGCGCCGAGATCCGGGTCGAGCTGGGTCACCTGACAGAGGCCGCCATCCGCCAGACAGAGCCCCACAGCCGGAATACCGGTGGCGATCGCCTTGGCCATCATCTGCTTGTTGGCGGTCCCTGCCAGCGCCCCGGCAATAAAGGGGATCTGCTCGAAGGGGGTTACCCGCAGGCCGTTCTTCTTGGTAGAGGTGAGACCCAGCCCCTTGAGCAGGTCATCCACCAGACAGCCACCGCCGTGCACCAGCACCAGCGGACGGTGCTGATCGTCGAGAAAGGTTTTGAGGGTGGCGAACAGGGCGGTCAGCGCCTCGTCGTTCTCGATAAGGGCGCCGCCCAGCTTGATTACCAACGTCTGTTTGTCCATGTCCGAGATCCTTCCTAAGTCCTTAAATCAGGCCGGTGGCCGGTTCAAATCCAAATTTGATATTTATGCACTGAATGGCTTGCGAGGCGGCGCCCTTGAGCAGGTTGTCGATGGCAGAGACCACCACCAGCATGTTGCCCTGCTGTTGCCAGGCAATGTCGCAGTAAGGGGTGCCCACGACGCCGCGAATGGATGGCATCTGGCCGGTGAGGCGCACCAGCGGCTTGCCTTCATAAGCCTTGAGGAAGGCCTGATCCACCTGAGTGGGGGTGACGCCGTCCGCCAGCTGCACATAGATGGTGGCCAGAATGCCGCGCACATAGTTGCCAAGGTGGGGCTGGAACAGCACCTCCTTGCCGAGGTGATGGCTGATCTCCGGCTGGTGTCTGTGATTGAAGGTGCCGTAGGGATTGAGGCTCACTTCGCAGAAGCTGGTGTTGATGGCGGCCTTGCGCCCGGCGCCGGAGACCCCGGAGACGGCGTTGATGATGGGCTGCCACCCCTTGGCAATCAGGCCATCCTGCTGCAGCGGCTTGAGGGCGCACAGCGATGCGGTCGGGTAGCAACCGGGCACGGCAATCAGCTGGGCGCTGGCGATGGCATCGGCGTTCCACTCCGCCAGGCCATAGACGGCCTGATCCAGCCACTGCTCGCTGTCGTGGGTGAAGCCGTAGAAGCTGTCGTAAAAGCCCTGATCCTTGACCCGGAAGGCGCCGGAGAGATCGAACACCGGCAGCCCCTTGGCGAGAAACTTGGGTGCCAGCTCGGCGCTCACCTCGTGGGCGGTGGCCAGCAGCACCAGATCGGCCTGGGTCAGGATCCGGGTCATGCCGTCGTCGTCCAGCGGCAACAGCGGCTGATCGAGGGCGCCGACCCACTGGGGATGCAGGGAAGAGAAGCGCTTGTGGGCATCCTGACTGCCGGCGGAGACGTAGAGGCCGAACAGCTTGAGTTGTGGATGGTTCTGTACCAGTGCGGCCAGTTCGGCTCCCGCGTAGCCACTGGCACCGACGATAACGGTGTTAAGCATGTTGAATATTCCAAGTCAGAGTTCGAGATTCACAGCATGACGCTGCAGTGCACAAGGGTGTTCGAGCGCCCCTTTGCACAAGTGCGGAGGGGCAATTCAGGCGGGTGTGTGTCGTCGGTTATAGATCAGGTGACAGAACATTAACTTTCCCTTACAACTAGAAGCCTTTGTTGATGAGCCAGATATTCAGGTAAAATTACAGAATATTCATGCACTCACTTTGCATTTGTATTTTCTAGCAGAAACATTCCGGGGACGCAAGGAGGAGCTGATGGCCAATCTGGATTTTTTTTCACTTTATAAGAATATTATTGCGATTCCCTCTATCAGCAGCACGGATCCCAAGTGGGATCAGAGCAACGAGGCGGTGATCCGGCTGCTGGCCGACTGGTTCGGTCAGCTCGGTTTTCAGTGCGAGGTAACGGCGCTCCCCGACCTGCCGGGCAAGTTCAATCTGGTGGCTACGATCGGTCAGGGGGAGGGTGGTCTGCTGCTGGCAGGTCACACAGATACTGTGCCGTTCGATGAGGGGGGCTGGAGCAAGGATCCCTTCAAGGTGACCGAAGAGGGCAACCGCCTCTACGGCCTCGGCACCATCGACATGAAGGGCTTCTTCGCCTTTATCGTCGAGGCGCTCAAAGATATTGACCTCACCAAGTTGACCAAGCCGCTGCGCATTCTCGCCACTGCCGACGAAGAGACCACCATGGCGGGGGCTCGCGCCATCGCTGCCGCTGCCGAGCTGAAACCCGACTATGCCGTGATTGGCGAGCCGACCGGACTGGTGCCGGTGGTGGCTCACAAGGGTCATATGTCGGAGGCGATCCGCATTACCGGCAAGAGCGGTCACAGCTCGGATCCCGCCAACGGCGTCAACGCCATGGAGATCATGCACAAGGCGATGGGGCAGGTGCTGCGCTTGCAGCAGGATCTGAAAGATCGCTATGCCGACCACCGTTTTGCCGTGCCGCAGCCGACCCTGAACCTCGGTTACATTCAGGGTGGTGACAGCCCAAACCGCATCTGCGGCTGCTGCGAGCTGCATATCGATCTGCGACCCACCCCTCAGGTGGGGCCGGATGAGCTGATGGGGATGCTCAAAGAGGCGCTGTCACCCATCGAAATTCACCAGCCCGGCTGCCTGCATCTGCAACACCTGCACGAACCCATTCCCGCCTACGCCTGCGCCGATGACTCTGTGTTGGTGCGCGAAGCTGAGAAGGCGAGCGGCCGCGCCGCCGAGTCGGTCAACTACTGCACTGAGGCCCCCTTTATCCAGCAGCTTGGCTGCCAGACCATAGTGATGGGCCCCGGTCATATCAACCAGGCGCACCAGCCGGATGAGTATCTCGACCTCTCCTTCGTCAAGCCAACCACCTCGGTGTTGCAGCACCTGATCAGACGTTTTTGCCTGTAGCGGCAGCGGTGAAAGGGGCGTAAAAACTGTAAGTAAGTTACATAACAAGCCGGTTGTGGAGTGGTGATGGAAATACATGTTCTGAATCGGCCTGTTATTTGACCTTGCGCAGACAATCTGGGTAGATTGTCACCCTAAGATGACGGAGCATATGTTGTAATCGCACAACAATAAGTGAGGTCGTCTAGCACCCCGGATGGGTGTCAGGCACCAACAAGATAAGGATGTGGAATGAACGAAAAGTACGCCGCACTACGCGCCAACGTAGGTATGCTGGGTCAGCTGCTGGGTAAATCCATCAAGGATCATCAGGGTCAGGCCTTCCTCGACAAGATCGAAACCATTCGCCAATTGGCCAAGTCCTCCCGCAAGGGCAATGAATCAGACCGGGAACGTCTGCTCGATACCCTGCGCACCCTGAGCGATGATGAACTGCTGCCGGTGGCCCGCGCCTTCAGCCAGTTCCTCAATCTGGCCAACGTGGCGGAACAGTTCCACACCATCTCCCGTCGCTGCGAAGAGCAGGTCTGCACCCCGGACCCGCTGGAGCAGATGTTCGACAAGCTGAAAGCCTCCAACCTGTCGCAAGAGGCCATCATTCAGGCCGTGCGCGAGTTGGATATCGATCTGGTGCTGACCGCTCACCCCACCGAGGTGACCCGTCGCACCCTGATCCACAAGCACGTGCAGCTCAACGACTGCCTCGAGGCGCTGGAGCTCTCCGACCTGCTGCCCCGCGAGCGGGACAAGATCCTCAACCGCATCGAACAGCTCATCAATCAGGCGTGGCACACCAACGAGATCCGCGAACAGCGCCCGACTCCGGTCGACGAGGCCAAGTGGGGCTTCGCGGTGGTGGAGAACAGCCTGTGGCCCGCCATTCCCGAATTCATGCGCAATCTGGACGAGCGTCTGCAACACCATCTGGGTGTGCGGCTGCCGCTGGATGCCGCGCCGGTCAAGTTCACCTCCTGGATGGGCGGTGACCGTGACGGCAACCCCTTCGTCACCGCCAAGGTGACTGCCGAAGTGCTGGAGCTGGGCCGCTGGATGGCGGTGAGCCTGTTCTACAAAGACATCAAGGAGCTCACCTCCGAGCTCTCCATGTCCGACTGTACCGACGCCGTGCGTGCTCGCGTTGGCGATCACCCCGAACCCTACCGTGCGCTGGTGCGCGAGCTGCGTGAAGCGCTGCGCGAAACCAAGGAGCACCTCACTGCCAAGGTGCAGGGTCAGGCGAGCGAGAGCCAGGATCTGGTCAAGACCACCGCCCAGCTGCGCGAGCCGCTGGAGCTCTGCTACCACTCATTGCATGCCTGCGGCATGGGCAACATCGCCGATGGCATGCTGCTGGATGTGCTGCGCAAGGTCGCCTGTTTCGGCATCCATCTGGTCAAGCTCGATATCCGTCAGGATGGCGAGCGTCACGGGCTGGTCTTCTCCGAGCTGACCCGCTATCTGGGTCTGGGTGACTACGCCGAGTGGAGCGAAGATGACAAGCAGGCCTTCCTGCTCAACGAGCTGAATTCCCGCCGCCCGCTCATTCCCCACGACTGGGAGCCGAGCGCCGAGGTGCGCGAGACGCTGGATACCTGTCAGGTCATCGCCCAGCACGACCCCGATGCGTTCGGTATCTACATCATCTCCATGGCCGGTGCGCCGTCCGATGTGCTGTCGGTGCAACTGCTGCTCAAAGAGGCTGGCTGCAAGTTCCGCATGCCGGTTGCCCCGCTGTTTGAAACCCAGGATGACCTGATGGCAGGCACCGCCGTGATGGAGCGCCTGCTCTCGGTGGACTGGTATCGCGGCTACATTCAGGGCCGTCAGTACGTGATGATCGGTTACTCCGACTCAGCCAAGGATGCGGGCATGATGGCCGCTGGCTGGGCCCAGTACGCCGCCATGGAATCCCTGGTGGGGCTGGCCGAAGCCAACAATATCCGCCTCACCCTGTTCCATGGCCGTGGCGGTACCGTCGGTCGTGGTGGTGCGCCTGCCCATCAAGCCATCCTCTCCCAGCCGCCGGGATCCCTGCGTGGCGGTCTGCGTACCACCGAACAGGGAGAGATGATCCGCTTCAAGTTTGGTCTGCCGAAAGTGGCGATCAAGAGTCTGGAGCTCTACACCAGCGCCGTACTGGAAGGGAACCTGCTGCCACCGCCCAAGCCGAAAGAGTGCTGGCGCGAGGTGATGGAACAGCTGGCCGCCGACTCCTGCGAGCACTACCGCAGTATCGTGCGCGGTCATCCGGACTTCGTCCCTTACTTCCGTGCCGCCACCCCGGAGATGGAGCTCGGCAAGCTGCCGCTCGGCTCCCGTCCCTCCAAGCGCAAGCCCAACGGCGGCGTCGAGAGTCTACGCGCCATTCCGTGGATCTTCGCCTGGACCCAGAACCGCCTGATGCTGCCAGCCTGGCTCGGTGCCCACAAGGCACTGCAGCAGGCGATCGACGGCGGCAAGCTGGCGGTGCTGGAAGAGATGAGCGCCCAGTGGCCCTTCTTCCGCACTCGCCTCGAGATGCTGGAGATGGTGTTCCTCAAGGCGGACGTCTGGCTCGCCGAGTACTACGACACCCGTCTGGTGCCGCAGGAGCTGTGGGGCCTTGGCAAACAGCTGCGTCAGGAGCTCGCCGAGTCCATCGAGGTAGTGCTGAAACTGAGCCCGCGCGGGGATCTGCTGGAGGCTCAGCCCTGGATCAAGGAGTCCATCAAGCTGCGCAATCCCTACACAGACCCGCTCAACGTGCTGCAGGCCGAGCTGCTCAATCGCTCCCGCAACCACCCGGAGACCCTGCATCCCGAGCTGGACAAGGCGCTGATGGTCACCATCGCCGGTATTGCGGCAGGTATGCGCAACACCGGTTGATAGCCAGCCCAAGCCAGCAGGCTTCAGCAATATCCATCAAGCCAAAGGGCGCCGACAAGGCGCCCTTTGTTTTTGGCTGTATTTCGTTGGGGCACGCCTTGCTCCGCTCGGAAATGATCTTAGCCCTGACTCGTCCTGTGTTTCATACGGCAAGTAGCACATTTCACCTTGTTAATGGCACCCTACGTATTATCGGTGATGGGTACATATTTCCCCTCCGGCTTGCATCCCTCGCCACGCAGGCGCAGACTGTTTGGCCTTGTTTTTATGCGATTCGATTCAAGGCAACCATCATGACTCCTGCCATCAACCTGCTGAAGAAGCTCAAAATCCCCCACAAGCTCTACCCCTATGAGTGCGAAGCCCACGACGATTTCGGCAAGCATGCCGCGACCCAGCTCGGGCTGCCGGAGGCGCAGGTGTTCAAGACCCTGGTCGCCCATCACGACAAGCAGGCGGTGGTGGCCATCGTGCCCTCGTCCGGCATGTGCAGTCTGAAGCAGCTGGCCAAGGCGACCGGCCTCAAGAAGGTGGAGATGATGAAACCGGCGGAAGCGGAGAAGCTGACCGGTTACAAGGTGGGTGGCATCAGCCCGCTGGCGCAGAAGAAACTGCTGCCCACCGTGCTCGACGAGTCGGCGCTGCAGTTTGACGAGATCCTGGTGAGCGGCGGCAAGCGCGGCCTCTCGGTCGGTGTGGCGCCGCAGGATATGCTGACGCTGATGAAGTGGATCGCCGCTCCCATCGGCGAAGAGTAGTGCCGGGCACGGTGTGAACCTGCTCTCCGGGCCTGTGGCGGCCCGGATGTATCCTTGTTGGCTCACTCCTGGCTGATATAGTGGAGATGGAATAATTGCCGCCAAGGATATGGCCCATGCGCGCATCTGCCCGCTATCTGCTCTTTATTGCTTTGCTGCTGCCCGCGACCGGCGGTGCGGCCCCTGCCTTTACGCTGCGTACCTGCTTTGAAAACAGTGATTCCTATCCTTGGCTGCTGCAATCGGGGGAGGGGGTTGTGCAGTATCACCTCAAGGCGGTTGCTACCGCTCTTGATGCCGAGATCGTGCTGACGCCGCTGCCGTGGAAGCGCTGCCTCTCTCGGGTGAGCAGTGGCCAGATGGATGCGGCCATCAAGATGAGTTACAGCGTCGAGCGGGCGACCAGGGTGGGGGTTTATCCCATGCGTGAGGGCAAACCCGACCCCGCCAAGCGGCTGCTGACCGAGAGCTACAGCCTCTACCAACTCAAGGGGGGCAAGAGCCAGTGGGATGGCACCACCCTCAGGGTCAATGGCGTGGTTGCGGCCCAGTCAGGATTTTCCATCGTCGACTTGTTGCAGGCTGCGGGAGCCGAGGTGGATGACTCCAGCCGTGACCCGTTGATCATTTTGAAAAAGCTGGTGATGGATCGGGCGCAGGCGACCGCCATCCAGACCGAGGTGGCTGACAGCATTCTGGCGGCCCATCCCGCGTTGCAGACTCGCATCGAGCGGCTGTCGCCGGTGCTGGTGGAGAAGCCCTACTATCTGGTCTTCTCTCACCGCTTTTATCAATCTCATCCCCGACAAAGCCGGCAGGTGTGGGATACCATCGAGCAGGTGCGCGACTCTGCTGCCTATCAGCGTTATGCCACAGCGCTCAGAAGCACGCCTCCGGTGGGGGAGTAGGCTGATGGATGCGACTGGCCGAAAAGGGGAGGAGAGCGTGGGGTGGTGGCAGGGCCGAGTGCCCACGCTCAGGGCTACACTGAAAGAACCCCTTCAGCCAAGGCGCGGTTTATGTCACCCCTGCATCTGCTTGCTGCCGCTCTGTTCTGCATGTTGTCGCTGACCGGACAGGCGGCCACCCGGTTTACCTTCATCAGCCCGGAGAGCGAGCGGGATCCGCGTACCACTTATGATCGGGAGCTGCTGCGGCTTGCCCTCGACAAGACCCGCGACCAGTTTGGCGACTATCTGCTGGAGCCTGCGCCGCCTATGACCAAGGCGCGCGAGCGGGTCAGTATGCAGCTCGACAGTTATCCCAACCTCTTTGTGATGGACAGCTACAGCAGCACCCGCGAGGATCTGGGGCTCGCCTATGTCCGTTTTCCCATCCATCTGGGGATCGTCAGCTACCGCATCTGTTTTGTCAGCCAGCAGCAAAAGGCGGCGGTGAGCAAAGTGACCGACCTCAAGGGGCTGCGCCAGTTTACCTTCGGTCAGGGCAAGGGGTGGCTGGATGTGGACATCCTGCGTTACGCCGGGATGGAGGTGGTGGAAGTGGAGGGGTACGAGAAGCTGTTCAAGATGGTGGCGCGGGGCCGCTTCGATCTCTTCTGCCGCGGGGTGAGCGAGCTGCGCAGCGAGCAGCTTACCCACAAGGAGATGACGGACCTGCTGGTGGATGATGCGCTGTTGATCTACTACCCGCTGCCCCGGGTCTTCTACACCAATCC
>NZ_CAWNZT010000223.1:0-1121 GCF_963878965.1 Aeromonas sp. HMWF015
TCCTTGATCTTCAGGGCGCCATATTGGGTATTGCGAATGGAGGCGTTGGTACCGGTAAAGTCCACCGCAATGGTGGCGGTGCCGGAGAAGTGCTCTTCCCAGGGGATGGTATGCGCGCCCAGATAGAGATCCAGATCGTCGTTCATCTGGAATTCGGAGAGCACCAGCACGATGCGGGAGGCAAAACGGCTCCACAGGCAGGCCTTGTAGCCAATCGCCAGTTCGCCTTTGAAATGGACGCCAGCCACGGTCTCACGGACCTGCTCTGCGCCAAGATTGGTCAGCTCATCGGCCAACAGGTTTTCCAGCCCCTTGGGGCAGGTTGCAAAAAATTCTTTCATCACGCTCACGGGGAACCCATAAAAATAGTGCCGCATTATACCTCATCAGGCGGGCTGGAGCATGCAAAAGTCGGCGCAAACAGTAGGATGGAAACAGATTGATAGGTGGTGAAAAGGTAAAAGGCCCCATGACTACCCGATGGCGAGATCATGGGGCCAGACATCATTTAGCGGATCACTTCATACGAGCCTTGAAACGGGGATTGCTTTTGCAAATCACGAACAATTTGCCCCGACGGCGCACCAACTGACAATCGGGATGACGCGCCCGTGCGGATTTGAGTGAACAGACGACCTGCATTCAGGACTCCTTCTTGCTTGAAAATGCGCCAAAGCGCTTGTTGAAACGGGCCACACTCCCCTCGCTCGATACCTGCTTCTGCTTGCCGGTATAGAACGAGTGCGACTGGCTGGAAACATCGAGCGACACATAGGGATACTCCTTCCCGTCTTGCCACGTGTAGCGGCGATCGCTCTTGATGGTTGAACCGACCAAGAAAAAGGCATCTGCCGCCGTGTCATGGAACAGCACCAAACGATAATCCGGGTGAATATGAGGCTTCATGGCAACTCCATTTTGTTATGTTATAACACACAATATATGAGAATGCCTCTCGTTTCAATATGGAGGGATGCAACATAGACAAACACCTATTGCGATAGCGCGGGAACGATAACGCTGCCTTTCCCCCTTCGTTCATTGGACTCATTTTTAAAACATCCACACAGATCAAGTTATTGGACAACAATTAGTGGGTTAGAGAAATGTCATCCGGATAC
>NZ_CAWNZT010000224.1:0-1850 GCF_963878965.1 Aeromonas sp. HMWF015
CGCTGTTCGTGAGTCCACTGGACATGGTGGACAACCAGCCCCGCGAGATTAACTTTGCGTGGTGGGAGCGTGAGTGCAACGACCTCGGCTATCCCGTTGGGGAATGGCGACGCACCATTGTGGGTGCCTACTTCAACCACGGCACCAACGACAACCCAAACTGGAGCAGCCACACATGAGCATCTTCGAGCACATGACATGGGGACTGGGCACCCCGAACCTGCCCAAGCTGGGGGCTCGAGCCATTCTGCAACGTGGTTATGTTGATTTCCTGGGCGACCGTGCCGGTATGTACGGCGAGCCAGACGAGGCGTGGCGGGCCGAGTGTGACACGGTGCTGCCGCACTTCCTGCGTGAGTTAACCAAGATGGCCAAGGCATACCAGATATGCACCGACATGGACGAGGTGTTTCGCCTTGAACACAAGGGCTGGGTGTGTGAAGCCAGTCCGAGGCGCAGCTACGGCTACCTCTACCTCGACATCTACCACCCCGCTAGTTAGCGGGGTGTTTGTTTCAAGGAGAAGTATCATGAACAAGTTCTATCACGTGGGCACATTGGCCCGCCGTGAAGTCACCGACCTGCTGCACACGCTGACGCACAACACAGCCGCCAATGCCGAGGGGATCCTCAACTACGTGGGCAGCAAGCTGAACCCCTACGACCCGCGCAAAGAGAAGGCCCAGGCACGGCACACATTGCGCCGGGTCAAGAAGGCTCACAAGGCAGGGCGTATCCCGCTTGAGCTTACCGTGACGGGTTGCCGCATCGACCGGGGGAGCCATCAAGCAGACCGCTACTACTACGACCAGACACTGCTGGCCCAGGGCTGGCAGCAGTACGACACCGAGGAGGATGCTTGGTATTTCGGGATATGGATTAACACACGGACGCTGGAGACTTTTACCTACGCCGAGGGGGATACCAGCCATGTGATTGCGCCAAACGTCGAGGCATTTCGCTCTGAATTGGCGCGGCTTTACCAGTACCACCCGCAAGCCCCGGCGTTTATCAGCATCGACCCGCAAGCGGGCGTTGTAACCCACCATTTTGAAACCAAGCCGGAGGTGTGAGATGGCCAAACACATCACCATCCGGGTGCCAGGCAAGCATCCGCAGACTGGCGAGCTCACCACCTTCGAACTCAAGGGTCAGCGCATGGATATCGACATCGGTGGGCAGACCGTGCCTTTCCTCATTCACGGGAGGGGGATAGGAACCTCGCTCACCCATATCCCCAGTGGCTATCGCATCGCGCTGCTCGGTGGCTGGCTCACCGCTCGCTACACACACCCTGAGAATAAGCCCAGCAGAACGGCCTGCGCCCAGATGGCTATCGAGCGACTGGTGGCTCAATACGGCTCGCTGCACCTGCTGGACCGGCTCAATGGCAAGCCGGTTATCAATGCGCTCGCAGACACCGCGCATTGAACCACAACTGTCTCGCTCATCCACATAAAGCATAAAGGGCCAGCCCTCACAGGCTGGCCCTTGGCACCATTGGAGTCACCGAACATGACCCGTCTAATCACCGGGCTCGAGGTGCATCGCTATGCACCCGAGCTGAACAAACTGCACCTGCGCAACCGCCAGACGTTACCTGCACCCGGCATCACCACCATCAGGCAAGCCAAAGCCCGCCTGTTTGGCCACTGGCAGCCAGGGCATCAGGTGACCATCACCGTGAGTCACCCTGACTACGTCAATCTCTCCCGGCTCTACCGAGGGCGACTGGCCAGCCTGACCGACCTCCCAGAGCACCTGACCAGATTACGCCAACGCCACAACGTGCCTGGCACCCGCATCGACATTGAACTGAGGTATCGCTAATCATGACCACGACAATCACC
>NZ_CAWNZT010000225.1:0-1006 GCF_963878965.1 Aeromonas sp. HMWF015
AGCGCATCCTTGGTAAGGATGAGGTCCCCAGTTCGATTCTGGGTATCAGCACCATTAAATAGAAAGCCTCCCTGAAAAGGGAGGCTTTTTTGCATCTGTCAGTTTTCTTATATCCCCTTACATTCCCAATTCCCGTAACACCCTCTGCTTGCAGTCGACACAGTTTATCTGCTGATTTGAGTCCTAATTTGTTACTCATTTGACTGCTATTGATGGTTTTATCCAGAGATTTAACCATGATTGATTGACGTAAAACGTTTTACATGTAAAATCCGGCGCGTTTTGCCTATTACGTGGAGAGAGAGCATGGCGCAGGATAACGAATACTGTTTGGGGGCGGTACCCGCCAAAGGGCGCAAAGGTATGCTGTCGCTGATGCTGGTGATGCTAGGCCTGACCTTCTTCTCTGCCAGCATGTGGACCGGTGGTGCGCTGGGCACCGGGCTGGTGTTCGATGACTTCATCAAGGCGGTACTTATCGGCAACTTGTTGCTGGGTATCTACACCGCTTGTCTCGGTTATATCGGTGCCTCAACCGGCCTCTCTACCCATCTGCTGGCTCGTTACTCCTTTGGGGTGAAAGGTTCCTGGCTGCCATCCCTGCTGCTCGGCGGTACTCAGGTCGGCTGGTTTGGCGTTGGCGTGGCGATGTTTGCCCTGCCGGTGCAGAAGGCGACCGGCATAGATGTGAACTGGCTGATCGCCATTTCGGGCATGTTGATGACGGTGACCGTCTACTTCGGCATCTCCGCCCTGATGGTGCTGAGCTTTGTGGCCGTACCGGCCATTGCACTGCTTGGCGGCTACTCGGTCTGGCTGGCGGTGACCTCGACCGGTGGCATGGCTGCACTGCAGCAGGTGCAACCAAGCAATCCTATCGAGTTCACCACGGCGCTGACCATGGTGGTCGGTTCCTTTATCAGTGCAGGAACCCTGACCGCCGACTTTGTTCGATTTGGTCGCAAACCCTGGGGCGCCGTCATGATTACCATGGTGGCGTTTTTTT
>NZ_CAWNZT010000226.1:0-4609 GCF_963878965.1 Aeromonas sp. HMWF015
ATACGTGCAATGACGTCTCATTGAAAATGAAAAAGTAGTCTGATAGCCAATGTCGCTCACTTAAGGAAAATAAAATTCCAGTACGCATGGCCTAAAGGCTAAAAAGAGAGGGAGGCGCCATGCCTCCCTCTTTCTTTTCAATTCAATACCAGATCATCCTAGATCGAATAACCCACTATTGTAGAGTGTTGCTTAAGCTTGATCTCCCATGGTGAAATCGAGCTTACTTTTACAACAATGAATACTTACTTCTCTTCGAAAACAGCTGCAGTGTGGATAGCCCCATATTCAAATAAATCAAGTTGTCGTATATGCTCCTTTGCCCGTACCGGATCTGCCGTGAAAAGGATGACTGCTAAGTCTTTCAATGCCCTTGTACAGCTAACATAGAAAAGGCGGCGCGTTCTATCCATGGTCGTCTCTTCTCCTGCTGCTATATGCTCTTGATCCTTATCTGAGGGGGCTTTGAGGCCCAGGTATTTTTCGTAGGAGAACTGGTTGTGGGTACTCTCGGCATCGTCCAATACAACAAGCACTCTATCGAACTCAGCCCCTTTTATGCCTTGTTGAGTCCAAAAGGGTGAGCGTTCAGAAATGTAGGTCTGGTACGCAAGAAGCTGATTAGCAGGGCATCCTAGAAAAGCTTCCATTGAAGCCAATTCTTTGTCGGACTCATCTTCCTCTGGATCGTCATCATCGTCATTGCCTGCAACTTCTTCAAGCTGAGGCTGAATAGGAGGTGTGGCTATATTTAGGTCTAAGTAAGATGTCAGTCGGGAATCGAGGTTCAGTAACTCGGCGGTGTGCACCTTCTTCAGAAGGTCGCCAATCGTTACGCTGGAGTTCTTATCCGTGATGCTTTCCGCGATCAACGCAACCAGCCCTTCAAGTGTTTTAAGACGTTCACTTAGGTTTGCTCCCCCCACAATAGAATCTCTAGCGAGAAGAGGTGAGTATTTTCGGATCAGTCTCATAACTTCTAGTTGTCGGCCGTCGGTATGGGCAACTGCTATCGGAATTAGGAATTTTACACATGGTGAAAGGGGCCAGGCAGAGCCATCCAAAAACCCGTCCTTGAATGCTGACGGGGCTTTTGAGTTGAGCGCGGTGTAGAGGTCTCCGAATCCTAAACGTTTCGCTGCCATCTGGTGAACAATGACGAGTAGCTTTACCCGCGCTTGGTCATCATCCCCAAGCCTCCAATGATTATCACCAGTTTGCTCCGCCATCCACTCACGCACACGAACCAGATTAGCATCTCGCGTTTCGTCTGCAGGCAAAATGAAAAGGTGAACGGCACCTTCAGGAGTAGGGATGATGCCATTCGGACCTAAACGCTGACCAGGGATCTGAACGAGGTCATCACCGTCTCGACGAATGGCGTTTGCGAGATTCAGAACCTTTGTTGAACACCGGTAATTCTCAGGCTTCGGAATGTCAGCCCAAGTGGGCTCTGCTTCAACCAGACCGGTACCTGTGACGTAAATTCTTTGCATCGGATCGCCGAAGAAACCGAGACAAAAAGGAACACCTGATTCACGCTGGATGGTCTTCAAAGCGTCTACGACTTCGCTAGTCGTGTCCTGGCTTTCATCCACAAAGACAAAAGGGAACTGTTGCGCAAGAAGTGTTCGGAATAGTGGTCGTTCGACAATGAGATATGTTCCTAGCTTCAGAATATCGTCGTGGCCCAGGATCCCCTTTGCGTATTTACTACCTGTTCCGTATCTGAAGCCCTTAACAGTACCGAGCCGTTTTGACTGTCGATGGAGGCGCTCTAGATCTCGGGTATCTTTGTCTTTAGTGCGCAACTGGACCCTGGGGCCATAGGTTGCCTGCTTCTCTTCAAGTGTCGCTATTTTTTCCGCGATACGGCCAGCGACCCAGACTCTAATGTCGTTCTGGAATGGTTTAGCTAGCAGCCACATGAAACTGTGGATTGTCGAGACGTGAACCAAAGGGTCACTTCCTACATCCCTCCATATCTCTCCAGCTGCGATCTCTGTGTAGGTAATACAGGCAACGCGCTGACGGGTTTTCCTCAGCTTATCTCCATGAATTCGGATGACCGACGACAGACCCTTGATGAGAGAAGTAGTTTTCCCTGAGCCAGCACCGGACTTCATTATGAAGCTGCGCGGGGGAACGTCTTCAAGGCAGCTTCGAAGGTCGATATCGGCCTGGGTGTCCGGCTTATTTGCCCGGCTAATCATGGTTGCCCCCTATAGCGATATCTTCTGGGTCCAGCGGTTTGGTCTCAAGTTCGATCTGTACTTCGTTCATCAACCAAACCAACCCATCACGGATATAAGCTGGGACATGCCACATCTCTTCGTCTTCAGTGAGAATGGCGAGCGCGAACTTCGTTTTATCGAAACTTTTCCGCGAAATCTTCTCATGTAGGCCTTTAGCGAGAGCACTTGGGTCGGCGATAACTCCCTTCACAACCAGGCCAAGGTGCTTTCTCGCAGCGGCTTGAGTCCACTCCGGATTTTCGAGGCCAAAATCCTCCTCAAGCGTGCGCCCGCAGAGGGCTTCAGTGGACCCGTTCCAAGTGACAGATCGTTCAGTCTGATAAGCGACACGGACCTTCGCTCCATCTCCAAGATCATGTGTTTTGTCCTCGTCCAAAGCATGACGTAGATCTTCAATGGTGAGCTTACCAGGAAGCCATTTTATGAGGGTTTGATTCGAGGTTGCAGCGTCAGGTTCTTTAGGCAAACAAGCCTTACCGTATTTCTTGTTAGGTGCAGCAGACTCTGTGGCTGGAGCTTGCGCATCATTTTGAGTCTGCTCAGCAATGCCTTCTTCTGCGTTGGCTGGAACCTCAAACTCCTCGATATCCTCTTCATCAGTATCATCATCAGCCGCAGGGGCGATTAGCGCAACACTATCAATATCGGTGATTATTAGCGTTGTCAGACCAAGAAACTCGATAAGCGACTGGAAGCGGTGTCCAAAAGCACCACCGACTTCCAAAATACATAGGCAAGCTGAACGGAGCGTCTTCGCGACCTTCCGAATCATGATTGGTAGGAGCAATCTCTCAACATTACCTTCAACGAGAATCGCTGCATCAGAGAAGAAAAGATCGCAATGAGTTAGTTTAAGATATCGTTCTAGAAAATCCCGATCATCTGGCTGGGCTTGGTAAAACGCTGATAAATTTAGAACTTCTGTTAACTGTTCCTGGCCGACTTTCTTACGCCGGAAGTAGCGGATAGGTTTGAAGCCTCGCTCGTAAAGGATATGCGGCGAGTGGGTCGTAATGACCATTTGACTGCCAAAAATACTCCCATCGTCACCCTCTATGTTCAGGAGTTCAAGAACATTACGGATGAAGACCTGTTGGAGTTGAGCATGTAGATGGGCCTCTGGTTCCTCCACAAAAATCAGGTGTAATGGGGGACGATTGTCCATAGTTGTCCATCTGGCTTGAGCGTCGAGAATTTCCACAACCATGTAGATCAAATTCTTGAATCCCAGTCCGTTATAGCTATCAGGAAGAGTGGCTGTATCTTCGCCATCTCCAATCTGGTAGTGCACCCGTGCGTCTTGGCTCATTACGTGGGCGGGATCAAGCGCCGACATGATTTTCAGTCGAGGATTATTGATGCCCGGGTAGCCAAGCTTGGCGAGCCTATCAAGCATCGGTTTGAATACCCCATCCAAGTGAATATTCAGAGCTTGGTCTGAGTCATAAAGTGCCTTGAGGGCTATATGATCGTCTTGTCTTTGATTAAGGTTTCGCTTGTAGAAGCGGCTCAGACGCTTTGACAGATCTTCCGATCTGCCACCGGCTTCCAGATTAGGATCTGTAAGGTGTCGTTGAGCTCCGAGATTATCGATTTGGATTAGCGACTTGAGAATCGCTCCACCGCTCGGCTCTCCAACTAACTCGTCTGGAACATAGTTGTCGATTTCGCGGAAATTTTCGTCAAATTGAGTTCGGTCCAAGATGAAGTAGCGCAATTCGTATTCACTCTTGAGCTCGCGCTGAAGAAAATCCGTCATAGAGCGAGGCCAGGGAACATATTGCGACTCGGGCAATTCTGCGGTTTGCTCGATACCTTTAGCCTTAGCTTCTTGATAGTTTTGAAGGACGCTGATGGGGTTTCTAGCTGTCAGGGAAACTCGAATACCTACTTTGGTTCCCTCCCATGCTGTACTCGGAAGCAATGGAATCACTAGATAGAGGTCTGTGGATGCAACTTCAAACCAGAGATCGAGGTCTATGCTGGGAAGTGAAAAATCTTCTGGGATCGGGTCTATATCTCCAGCTTCGTCAAATATTCTCCAACACGAAGAATTGAAATCATAGAGGGTGAATCGATCCTTTCCTCCCGAGATAAATGCTTGGATGGCCTGGGTTGCTGATGTTTTTCCGCTGTTATTAGACCCTACGAAGATTGATATATCATCCGCTAACTCAATATGAGCGTCCTTTAGACGTCTAAAGTTTTTTAGTCGATATGAATGAAGATGCAAGAAAGCCCCCGAGATATTTAGTAAACACAATCGATGTTATCCAACTAAGTAAGTTAGCTAAAATGGATGCTTTCTTACTCATAGATACTGTGTATCCATACAAAGCATAGGTCAATAAATA
>NZ_CAWNZT010000227.1:0-1283 GCF_963878965.1 Aeromonas sp. HMWF015
GTCTATTTGCCGATCCAGTCTACCAACGCCGATCTGAGCCGCTATCTGGCGGGGGAGGTGGATCTGACTTACACCACTCCTATCGAACGTTTCAAGCAGCTCAAGAAGGATTACCCGAATGAACTGAAGGTGACCGGCTTGGTGTCCACTTACTATTACCAATTCAACTTCAAGCACAAACCGTTTGACGATGTGCGTGTCCGTACTGCGCTCTCCTACGCCATCGATCGTGATGTGATCGCCGACAAGGTAATGGGTCAGGGCCAGACTCCGGCTTACGGTCTGACCCCAGACTATGTGGATGGTTTCAAGCCAGTAGTCGCCGATTGGTCGAAGATGACCCAGGCCGAGCGTGATACCAAAGCGAAAGCCATGTTGAAAGAAGCCGGTTTCGATGCCAGCAAGCCGCTCAAGCTCGAACTTCTCTACAACACCGACGATAACCACAAGAAAGTGGCCGTGGCCGTGGCCTCCATGTGGAAGAAGCTGGGGGTGCAGGTGAGCCTGGTCAACCAGGAGTGGAAAACTTACCTGGAAACCAAGAAACAGGGGCAGTTTGAAGTAGCTCGTGCCGGCTGGAACGCTGACTACAACGAAGCCTCCTCCATGCTGGATCTGATGCAGACCACCCACGGCACCAACGACGGCAAGTACTCTAATCCGGAGTATGACAAGCTGATGGATGAGTCTCGCGATCAGGTTGACGATGTGGCCCGCAACAAGATATATGCCCAGGCTGAGGCCATCCTTGCCAAGGACATGCCGATCGCCCCTATCTATCAATACGTTACTCCGCGCATGGTGAAATCCTATGTGGGTGGCTACCCGGCCAACCCGCTGGATAACCTCTACAGCAAAGATATGTACATCATTGCTCACTGATTTAAAGCAACAAGTCGCATAACAAGCAGGGCCCGCCGGACGGCGGGCCTTTATTACAACCGCGACCATTTGGAAGCAGTACAGGACAGGAAATGTCTATGTTGAAATTCATTTTTAAACGGCTATTGGAAGCGATCCCGACTCTGCTGGTCTTGATCACCGTCTCTTTCTTCATGATGCGTTTCGCCCCCGGTAACCCCTTTACCAGCGAGCGTTCACTGCCCCCCGAAGTCATCGCCAATATCGAGGCCAAATACGGGCTCGACAAACCCATTGGCATGCAATATCTCACCTACCTGGGCAACCTGGTGCAGGGTGATTTGGGCCCCTCTTTCAAATACAAGGATTTCACCGTCAATGATCTGGTGAGTCAGGCGCTGCCTGTTTCCGCCAAGATCGGG